>NZ_JBFNXX010000039.1:0-15495 GCF_040811725.1 Sulfitobacter sediminis | reverse complement strand
CCTCCTGAACAGGATGAATCAGAAAACACACCTCATGGGAATCCCCTTTGATTCAACGAAAGATGGAACCGCTCTAAGACGATAATGTGTCGCCTATGGGGTTCACGTTCTGACAGATCCTGCTTCTCAGCAGCAGCCGTTCATTATTGGAACAAAATACGAGTGTTTGTGCTGAACAAAATGTGGAAACCCCTCGCAGGTCTCGGTCTATCTGAGGCCAGCTGTATAGTTCCGAAGAGAAATCTTCGGGAACTTCTCGAGATCGCGGTGAAGGCCGTGATGAACAAAAAAGTGTAACAATCATCCTAGGGGGATATTGCAATGAACAAATTTATCTTTGGTGTCATGGCGTTTTTTGCGTCCGCGCCAGCTGCATTCGCGATAGATTGCCAGACTGGAGCCGAATGCGTTCGAGTGCCGGAAATTAGCGCGCTTGAAGGAATGGCTGCTGTGGCGGCGCTTAGCGCCGTAATGCTTCTGGTCTGGGAGCGCCGCCGTCGCGCAGGCTAGTCGCTTTTAGCGGTCTGGAACGAAATTGAACGGGCCCGCCTTTCTGCGGCGGGCACGAATGGGTGGGGTTGAATTCTGACGCTTGTCGACTGCCTGCCACTGAAGCGCATATGAGCACTTTGACCGATCCCCACTCTAATTCATCTGATCGCAGTCTGCCCCTCGGCTTGTTGGCTGCCCTAATGCTCTTGCTTGTGGTTGAGCTGGGTGCAATCGGAATTACCTACAACCACCTTATTCCTTTCTCTTGTAAAGCAAACTGGCCGCAATTCGCCTGCCTCAGCGCCAGCCTGATGCTTGTCTCACTCTACTGTGTTGTGGGAGCACTCGTGCTCATTGCCATGCTCCGCCCGGCGCTGTTCAAAGCCCTTCTGGCTGAGGCGCGACTAGGTGGCTGGCCGCTTGCAACAAATGTCTCTGGCGTTGGGCTTGCTTTTGCGCCACTCGCTTTCCTGGTCGAAGGCGAAGCACGAAACATGCTCCTTCCCTCGTTTGCCTTCTGGACCGTGGGCATGGCATTTCTGCTCGGAGGGTTGGCACTCTGCCTGGCCCCAATTCCCGCTTGGCGTAGTTTCCTCACCAAGACCGGCGGCGTCCTTATCGTCGCTTTAGTCGCCGGCATTGCCACACCTTGGATTGCCATCAAGTTCCGCGTTCTTTGGGGCGGTCTGGACGGTATCGCAAGTATCACCTTTTCAGTCGTAACTTGGATCATCGACACGCTCGGATACGAGGTACAGGCCAATGCGGAAGAAAAGTGGATCGGTGCGAATGATTTCTTTATCGCCATCGGGACACCGTGTTCCGGCGTCGAAGGCTTTGCCTTAGTTACGCTCTTCGTTACCCTCTACCTCTGGCTCTTTCGAGCAGATCTGCGGTTTCCAAGGGCGTTTTTGCTTTACCCATTGGGTCTCGCCGCCTCGGCGATCTTCAATGCCCTGCGTATCGCCTTGCTCTTGGTCATCGGACTTGAAGGCAACCCTGAACTTGCTGCCGGCGGTTTTCACTCCCACGCGGGCTGGCTGATGTTCACATTCGTTGCCCTAGGCATCATTACTCTAGCCCAGACCGTTCCTGCACTGAAGCGCGCAACCTCCCACACCGCATCTGTGCCTGTCCGAGCAAACCCTGTGCCATTCTGGCAGGACCCTGTCGTGGCTTGTATTCTGCCCTTCGCTGTTTTTATGTTTGGTGCTCTTTTGGCCTCGACTTTTGCAACCAGCCCGGGGCTGGTCTATCCGCTTCGGGCCCTCGCTGTTGCAGCAGTAATGATGCCATTCTGGGGGCTTTATCGTGCGCTTGGTTGGCGGATCAATGGACCAGCAGTGGGCGTTGGCGCAGTCATCGCGATCTACTGGGTTTTGATCCCTGTGGCCCCAGCAGAGACGGCTCCTTACGGCACTCTCAGCGGGGGCCTTCTAATTTTGTGGTTCATCGTGCGGGGTATCGGCACCACATTTCTTGTGCCGGTCTTCGAGGAACTGTTTTTCCGCGATTATCTTGAGGGCCTGTTCCGCGCTCGCCTCGGCTCAGCCATTGGGGCCGGGCTGATGTCAGCCGCGCTTTTTGCACTCCTTCACGACCGCTGGGCAGAAGCATTCATAGCAGGCCTCATGTTCTCCTGGCTCACCGCGAGGCCTGGCGGGCGCATCACCGATGCGATCCTGGCGCACATGGTGGCCAATGGCCTAATCTTTGCCGCAGCGCTGGCGACTGGGCGACTAGAAATCATCTGATTACCTAGCTAAGCAAGCGGTCCATGCCAATTTCTGCCTCCCGCGTTTGGTAACCCACTCCAAATTCAGGACCACCCTGCGCAGGGCTCCGGTGAAGCGATCGTTGTGGCCGCAGATAGGCATCGCGTGGATACGGCGATCACACTTTGACGGGCCTGCCCCTGTATCCGGGAAAGGAGCAGGCGGAAGTTGTGATCTGAGGTGGCACCCCCTTCGTGTTCGAAGAGCTGTCTCTCCGAAGCGTCTCCCTATTGATGGGTAGTTACTTTGATGAGACCTTGATCTTCCGGCTGGGGTCCTTGGGTTCGGTTTTAGGCATGTTGACGCGCAAGATGCCTTTGTCGAATTCGGCAGAGATCTTCTCGATATCAACCGTGTCAGGGAGCATCATTGCCCGGGAAAAGCTGCCATAGCTGCGCTCGCTAATGTGCAGATCGCCTTTTTCATCATGGGTGACCTTCTTCTGACCTCGCAGGGTCAACCGACGGTCCGTGAGTTCAATCTCAACGTCGTCCTCGGAAAGACCGGGCAGCTCCGCCGTCAATTCAATGGCTGTGTCGGTCTCATTGATGTCAATAGCAGGTGAAATCGCACCCGTCATGTCCAGGGAGGGAAAACCTGTCCGTTGTGCTTTGGTCTCAAAGGGCAAGAACGGGGAACTCCCCCCAAAGAACCGGGACATCATGGTCTCCATCTCACGCCGAAAGTTGTCAGCCAGCGGATTTGTTCCAGGGATCAATTGCGGTGTCTTTCTGTCTTCGAGCATTTTCTGAACCTTCTCAATTTGTGTGAACAGCATGCGTTTTGAGAATGCAAAAAAGACAGGGTGACGCCTTGATTTTCCTCAAACTGAAGGACGCAGTTTGCTCGGCCGGAGCTAAACTGAACTTCCTCCGTTGCGGCCCAGCATGGGTAGCATCCCGACGCCAACGTACACACCGCTGATCGTGGGGACGGAACAGATTTCATTGTCAGTCGCTCGACGTGACGGTCAGGGAAGTTGCGAACAACTCGCCAAAGGTTCTCTGGTTGGGCTTCAGGGTCGAAGCACACAAGGGCGACAAACCATCCCGGTCTTCGAGTAAGCGGCTTTCAGCTGTGCTACGCTCCTCCTTCAGGTGCCAAAAGCCCGCGCCATAACCACACCCAGTCGCCGCGCGAACGCGGATGGGTCGGTTGGGCTTTCACCTTCGACAATCCGCGCCTGGTCCAACAGAAGGTGGGCCGCATCCTTTAGAAGGTCATCGGCACCTGCACTCTCTGCCTTGGCTCGCTCTGCCAACGTCGTGATGATTGCGTGAGTTGGATTGAGTTCGAGCACCCGCGGCATGCTGTGTTCGAGTTGGCCATGGCGCTTGAGCAGACGTTCCAGATTGACATCCATATCACCTTCATCGGCGATGAGGCAAACGGGGCTGTCCGTCAGACGTTTAGACGGGCGCACGTCTTTGACAGTCTCGCCGAGTTCAACCTTGATCGCAGCAATGAGGGCTGAAAGGTCAGCCTCTTCGGTCTTTTCTTCTGATTTTGCTTCGTCAGCCTTGATCTGATCGAGATCAGCTGCGCCGCGGGTAATGGATTTGAGGGGCTTCCCATCGAACTCGGTGATGTGCTGCAACCAAAACTCGTCCACGTGGTCTGACAGAAGTAGAACCTCCACACCCTTGGCTTTAAACCCCTCGATGTGAGGCGACTGAGCCAGTTTGGCAGCATTCTCGCCTGCAATATAGAAGATCGCTTCTTGTCCCTCTTTCATGCGCTCAGCGTATCCCGCAAGGCTGGTCAGGGCGTCTGCACCGGTGGAGGTGAAACGACAGACCTCAAGAATACGATCCCGCATGCTGGGGTCTTCAACCAACCCCTCTTTCAGAACTGCGCCAAAATTGTCCCAGAACTTGGCGTATTCGTCAGGGGCTTTCGCGGCCTTTTTCTTCAGCTCGCTGAGAACCTTCTTCGTGACCTGGGTCTTGATTTTAGCGAGCTTCGGATCCGTCTGAAGCATCTCGCGCGATACGTTGAGCGAGAGGTCTTGGCTGTCCACGACGCCGCGTAGGAAGCGTAAATAAGCCGGAACGAGATCCGTCGTGGTCTCGGAGATGAACACGCGATTGACGTAGAGCTTCACATGGCTTTTGCGCTCAGCGTCAAAGAGATCAAAAGGCCGAACAGTGGGGACGAAAAGCAGGCTGGTGTGGTTGAGCGCACCTTCGACTTTGTTATGCATCACATGCCAGGGCGCATCGAACGCGTGTGCACTGTAACGATAGAATTCGTTGTACTGCTCGTCGGTGATGTCTTTCGCTGGGCGGGTCCAAAGCGCTTCAGCCGCGTTGAGCGTCTCGTCACCCAGTTTCACCGGGAAACTGATGTGCTCGGAATAGGTTTTGATAATGTGCCGGATGCGGGCTTCTTCAGCGAATTCCTTCGCGTCTTTTTTGAGGTGCAGGATTACTGTTGTGCCAGAGGCTTCTCGCTGGGCTGGCTCTATGGTGAAAGACCCTTTGCCGTCAGAAGACCAGAGCCAGGCTTCCGTTTCACCCGCTTTGCGGGTGACCACGTCCACTTGGGACGCGACCATGAACGCCGAATAAAACCCAACGCCGAACTGGCCGATCAGTCCTGGGGCATCCTTCTGCTCGGATTTCAGCGCTTCGATAAAGGCGCTTGTACCTGACTTTGCGATGGTTCCTAGCGTCTCCAAAAGGTCAGCATGGTTCATGCCAACGCCGTTGTCGGAAACAGATAGCGTTTTCGCTTTGGCGTCGATTTCAAGCGTGATTGCGAGATCCTGCGCTGGTGCCAGACTTGAGTCCGTCAGTGCCGCATAACGAAGCTTATCACAGGCATCGGAGGCGTTGGAGACAAGCTCCCGCAAAAACACCTCGCGGTTAGAATACAGAGAGCCCGCGACGATCTCTAGAAGCTGACCAACTTCGGTCTGGAAGGAAAACGTCTCCTTCTCGATGGTCTCAGTCATTCGAACCTCCTTATTCTTTACGCGGCGGACATTTATGTAACTCACACGCTGATTTCAATGTGGCACCCCCCTTCGTGTTCGAAGAGCTATCTCTCCGAAGCTTCTCCCTATTGATGGGCAGTTACTTTGATGAAACCTTGATCTTCCGGCTGGGGTCCTTGGGTTCGGTTTTAGGCATGTTGACGCGCAAGATGCCTTTGTCGAATTCGGCAGAGATCTTCTCGATATCAACCGTGTCAGGGAGCATCATTGCCCGGGAAAAGCTACCATAGCTGCGCTCGCTAATGTGCAGATCGCCTTTTTGATCGTGGGTGACCTTCTTCTGACCTCGCAGGGTCAACCGACGGTCCTTGAGTTCGATCTCAACGTCGTCCTCGGAAAGACCGGGCAGCTCCGCCGTCAATTCAATGGCTGTGTCGGTCTCATTGATGTCAATCGCAGGTGAAATCGCACCCGTCATGTCCAGGGAGGGAAAACCTGTCCGTTGTGCTTTGGTCTCAAAGGGCAAGAACGGGGAACTCCCCCCAAAGAACCGGGACATCATGGTCTCCATCTCACGCCGAAAGTTGTCAGCCAGCGGATTTGTTCCAGGGATCAATTGCGGTGTCTTTCTGTCTTCGACCATTTTCTGAACCTTCTCAATTCGTGTAAACAGCATGCGTTTTGAGAATGCAAAAAAGACAGGGTGACGCCTTGATTTTCCTCAAACTGAGGAACGCAGTTTGCTCGACCGGAGCTAAATTGAACTTCCTCCGCTGCGGCCCGGTATGGGTAGCATCCCGACGCCAACGTACACACCGCTGGTCGTGGGGATGGAACAGATTTCATTGTCAGTCGCTCGACGTGACGGTCAGGGAAGTTGCGAACAACTCGCCAAAGGTTCTCTGGTTGGGCTTCGGGGTCGAAGCAACCAAAGGCAACAAATCAGACTTGGAATCCATGATCAAAACTTCGGAGCATATTCCTTGCCCGCCTAAACTCAAGCAAGCTCAACAATCTTGTCTTGGTCAAAGTTACAATAAAGTTCTCGTCTAATCAGTCACTTCGGAAAGGCGATAAATCTCGCCTGTCTGCTCGGTTAACAGCCCTGGCTGTCCGTCAGGAAAAGTAAAGAACCTGACGTCGACGCGGTTCAGGCCTATTTCATTGGCTTCTTCTAACAAATCCACTGGAGAACCGGATGGGTCTTTCAAGTTCAAACGATATACCGTTTTGATCTCGGCAGGATCATCTCGCAACGTCGCGAGTAAATCACCGGAAACAAGATCCCCAAACAGGGCTTCGATCTTTTTGAAGTGAGTATCCGAGTAAACAGGCCCACTTAGACCAAATGCTTCTGCCCCCTGTGGCCTCATCTGCGCATACGGTTGAACGAAACCAGCTTCGCCCAGCGGAGCCTGTCCAATCGCAACTGGATCCGTTCCGGCTTTCTCAGTGTGACCACCATTAATATAGAACATGCCTTCTCGTGCTGTTCCATCGACACCGATGCCATCGCTGGCATCGCCCGAAACGCGCCCCCAACCGAAGTTTTCAATTTCCCGGTCACTCAAAAGGTCGGCCAGTGCAATGACGTTGATTTCGTCTGCAACCTTCGCCCCCATTTCTGCAAAAGCGATTTTCGTTTTGGCCCTGTCAGTGAACACAATATCTTGAACCTCCCGCACGCCCTTTGCAGCAATTTTGATTGCGCCTGTGTCTTGATCAATGATCAGCAGCTTTGAAAGAGTGAAGCCGTCATCCTGTGCAAAGGTCAAACCATCGCGATTGGAGCCCAGGTTGTCGCCCCGCGCGAGAAGCAAATCGCCATTTGGCAAAGTTAGAACCCCGCCGCCCCTGTGCCCGGCGATCATCTGCTCGAACGCGGCGAGCAAAACGGGCGCTGGCTCACCGTCCGTTCCGTCAAATGGATTGAATTCATATTTGTAGATAATTTGATAACGCGTCCTGCGTTTCTGGTATGCATCGACATTGGGCAAAGGCTCAGGAACGACGCCTACAGGCAGATCATCCGTTGTAAAGACCATGTAGACGGATTCTCCTGGTCCATCAGCCACGTTCAAAATAGCCCTGACGTAGTCAAAGGAGAGATCATCCGGAGGGTCCGAAAAGACATTAAAAACCTCCGCGGAGGCCCCTCCGGAAACCGTTTCATCAAACTTGTGAACGGCCCCTGCACTCTTGTCGACGATGTAAAGCTCCCCATCAACGACAACCGGGGCGGCCAAGTCATTCCTGCTTCTGTTGTCCGCCCTGGCGATCGATCTGACGTTTCCGACGCTCTTCAAAGTAAGAACAATCTCTGACTCTTCGATCGCTGCGGGCGCAAATTCTGCCGAGGGTGCAACGCTTTCGACCGCGGGGGCGTCCTTTGCAGCCACCATTGTAAGGGCAGCACTATTCTCGCTGGTGTCAATTTCGTAGCGCCAGCTTTGCCCAGGAGGGTCGTGTGGCACAAAGTCAGTGGTACCAACAGCAAACTGCCTGTCCCAGCCAGTCAGGTTGTTGTTCTCGTCATAACGAGCCGTATCTTTCCATGGTGCCGTCCAGTAAAGCAGGGGGTCCAAAAAGGCTTTTCGCGCCTCTGCATCATAATCGACAGACGCAAGACGCATCGCTCCATCGGTGCCCCTGTCGTACTGACGAATTTGATGTTCCGGGAAATCGATTGAAATAATCGATGGAGCACTGTCGTAATTTCCATTGTTTGCAAACACGCCAATGTCGACCCGGGACATTCCGCGCGTCTGGTTTTTTCTGTTGCCCGCAATCGGCTCATGCCAAACGTCATGCCATGCAACGCGTATTCGGGCCGAACTCGCATCGGGACCTTGAGGTTCGATCGATACGCGCCCTGGGTCACCGCGCAAAAGTTTCCATTCGAATGTCAGAGGTCTGTCATTCGGATCCGTGGTGTCTTTGGCGCTTACCACCATCTCACGTTCCCACGCAAAGCTACGCCAAACACGACCAATTGCGGCGCGCGTATCCATCACGCGTTCATTCAACCCCGCAAGACCAGCAGTATCAGAAAAGTCTTCTTCAACGACTTGCAGGTGCACCGTTGGTGGAATGTCCTCCGGGCGCATCTTAGACGCCTGGGCCACCATTCTGTCTGACCGAATGAGCCGCCCATCGAAGGCAGCCGGGTGCGCCAGACCTGTAAGATAGTCCTCTCGGGAAGACACAGTTGCAAGGTTGCGACGAAGTATCATCTGAACCGTTGGCGCAATTAGACCTTTCTCTTTTAGAAAAGCGAACGTATCTCTAGGCAGCGCCGCAAGCGTTAGAGCCATAGCGTTTATGAACGGCTGCTCGGAACCTACCCCCCCTTCACTGGCAATCATGTACGGCCAGTTGATCGGAAACCGATCTTCCGCTCCATGATCCCGATAGGCTGGATAAACATAGATATGGTTGTTTGTGTAAAGCGCTGCCGACTTCATGTGCCAAGACATATCCGTCATCGCGATACGGGGCAGGCTACGCGGTGGCCGGATGTTTTCGTCCAGGGTTGACGCATTACCAAGAACCACTGCAGGAAATACGATTTTGCCAGCGAGGCCAAAGTCTAGGTCATCAGCCGACGTGTCCAAATCATACTTAAGATGTGTCAGGCTGGGGTAGAGTTCCGGATCCAGAAGCGACTGACCGCGATCGCGATTGTCATAGAGAACTCCGCGAAAGCCGTTGATGCTATTTTGGCCGCTGAGGATTCTCACCAGACGTGCACCGGCTTGCCTATTAGTGGGGCCTATTATGGGCACATCGTCTCTTGGTTCGGGCAACTGGAGACGGGAAGCGACCAACACATCTCCCGGAGTCGGAACAAGATCTTCTTCGGTTAGAAGTATCTCGCCGGCTTGGACAGGTGCCAGCAATAAAAACAATGCAAGGGCTGAGTAAAAAGCAGAGTAAATAAAGCGCATAGCTACAATTTGGCGTGTCTCACCGAGCAAGTCCATCGGTAGTGTCAAAGATCTTTCGCACATTTGATTTTCACGCGACGACGGCTCCGTGGGTTTGATCCGCGAATAGCGGTGTCATGTTCATGTACTTTCGGGTGGACCATTGTGTTCCGGCGATGTGACGCAAGCGAGCGGCGGCCAGGTTCAGGCAGGACTTCCCATCGGGGAACGCGCCAACGACGCGGGTGCGTCGCCTGATCTCGCGCATGATGCGTTCCAATGGGTTGTTGGTTCTCAGCTTGATCCAATGACTGTCGGGGAAGCCGTAGTAGGTCAGCGTTTCGTGGCCTCTCTCTTCCAGCAGCTCTGCCGCCTTGTTGAGCTTCATGGCGCGCAGATCGGCGATCACCGCCTTCATCTTCTCGGCAGCGGCCTTTCGGTTCTCCTGGGCGTGGATGGCCTTCAGCATTCGGGCGATGTCACGGACCTTTCCGGACGGCACAAGGCTGAAGACATTCCGGTAGAAGTGAACAACGCAGCGCTGCCACTGGGCGTCAGGCAAGACCTCAGCGGCGCTTTCGACGAGCCCTCTGCAAGCGTCCGAGATGATCAGTTGCACGCCTGAGAGCCCGCGATCGGCCAGGTGGCGCAGGAAGGCTGACCAGCCGGATTTGTCCTCCTTGGGGCCTTCCATGATCCCGAGTATCTCCCTGTAGCCGTCGGAGGTGACACCGATCGCCACGAGCAGCGAGACGTTGCGGACCTCACCTGCCCAGGAGCGCTTCATGACGATCCCGTCGAGAAATATATATCTGAAGATGCCGCTGATGACGAATTGGGCCCCGGCGGGATGGCGTCAAGCCGCCAGCAAGACGGCCTCCGCTATACGTGCATCAGGTCGCGCCAATTTAGCGGGCGAAGTTCGCTTTTCCAAGCCAGACACGATCGCCTGCATCATGCCCTTGTCGTTGGCAAACCGCTTCTCCTGATCGAAGTCACCTAGGAAGTAGCTCTCTGTTAGCGCGCCATTTGCCTCAACGATCTCGTGCTGCGTGAAGAGGAGATGGAAATAGGTCACGGAGAGGCATGGTCTTGATATGATAGAAGTTCCATTGACCAGATGTTTCGCTGCAACGAAGACTTCGTCTTCTCCTAGATGGAGCTGGGGGCCGTAGCCGGTGAGAAGCATTCTGTGATTGGGAGACACTAAGAGTTCGGAGGCGTTCCCAAAGCTTCCGCTTGCAAAGCGGATGGGCGCGGACTTCCCATTGCCGCTGACCGTTTCGCTCGCAATCCAACTGACCGGGACCATCCCTTTGTCAGCTGTCCAGACCATTTCACCGGGAAGAATGTTTTCTATCGCTTTCGGCCCATCGGCTGTCCGAATTAAGGTGCCTCGAACGAAACAAGCTGGTGCCGGAAAGCGCTCAGGCGTGCTGGTGTCGAGGTCTGCGACCGCTAGTTTCGTATTGCCTGTGGATAGATTTGGTAGCGCATCACCATCCGCATTCATGTCAATAGCGAAGGTCTGGAATAATCCACCCCCCAAGTCCACACGGATAAATGCTCCGTGTTGTAACGGATCCCCGCGAACGTCACCGTAGCCGAGG
This sequence comes from Sulfitobacter sediminis, assembly GCF_040811725.1. Taxonomy (NCBI): domain Bacteria; kingdom Pseudomonadati; phylum Pseudomonadota; class Alphaproteobacteria; order Rhodobacterales; family Roseobacteraceae; genus Sulfitobacter; species Sulfitobacter sediminis. Next base: position 4,754 of record NZ_JBFNXX010000039.1, on the reverse strand, counting down.
AACTGATATGTCAGATAGGTCGTTCCCCCATCCAATGAGACAAGCTCGCCAGTTGCTGGTGTGAACAGCTGATAGTCGTCGTCTTCGAATGTGAGGCCGGTCGTTGATCCATTCACAATGTTGATATTACCGCCTGACGTCAGCGGATCACCATTCACGTCTTGCGCGGTCAGAGATAGCGTACCCATAACCCGTTGGGTCCTCGTTACTGTTTCCGGAACATGATCAATCCGGAACAAGTCACAAATGAGGCAGGATCGTGACCTTGCTGTAGAAAGGCTACGTCGGGTTTAAGAAGTTCGGGATACCGCTGTTTCTTGAATGGCCAATAAGGCAGTCGCGACAAAATTCGGCCTTATTCGCAGCGCATTCCGTTGCTATTGGTCTATCAACTGGCAAATGTGCGATCTTGGAATGAGGAAACAGATGCAAGGAAAATGCTACGCCTATCCCTATCCTGATAAGAGCGGCGCATTCCTTCGCGAGCAGAGAGCTTTGGGCCTTCGGCGTCTCGCAAAGGTGGCCTTCATATTTGCAAGCTCAGGCCTAGTCGCTCTGCTCCTCTGAATTCCGTTTTTCGAATCGGTTGAAGACCGTCCTTCGTAACGCATGAACTCTCCTCCTGAATGTTGAAACCCCACTGCCTCCGCGGGCTTCAACATGCAGGAGGAGAAATCACTAAAAGAGACGTTGAAGCAAACCGGCTAGAAGCCGGTGGTTTATCTCCAATAGATAGAAAATAAAATCGCCCTCTCCGAAATTAGCGATGGAGCCGAATTCCACCCAACGAAAGTATTTGAGTGGAGTTTCACTTGAAACGAGATCATTCCATCCGGGAAGTGATCCGTCAGACGCTAACAGCATCGGAATTAGACCTCCTCAAAGACCCTGGAATTCGACGGTAACCGCTGCATGATCGCTTGCATGCGGCCTGTGCTCACCAACACTCGCAAGATGTGATCCGCGAAACCTTTCCACCTCCAGCCCCAACCCTTTCCGTACAATCAAAGGCACCGTGTCAGGAAATCTTTCGGCCAACGCAGGAGAGGCAAGAAGGGCATCTGGGCAGTGATAGAGCCCAGAATGGGGATCGAAATACGTCCAGCGATCTGGCTTAGGTATCCGCAACATCAGGTCTGATGCAAACCCGCTTTCCAATGGGGATATCGCGCGCTCAGTCTCTCCGCGTTCACGTGTTGGCTCGTTGAGGTCTCCGAGAATGAGCCAAAGATCAGGTCTCGGGTGCGTAAACTTGCGTTCAATAATCCGCCGGGTCGCAAGCGCTTCTAGCCTCCGGATTGTCCAGGATTTGCGGGGCTCTGGATAAGGAGACTTAAAGTGACACACGAAAAGTGTCACCGCACCAACGGTAGCCGTGAGACAGTCGCGCCGAAAGACAGGCAAGTCGGCGCTCACTCCCGGAGGCGCAGGAAAGCCCAGGTCGGCCGGTACAAGCGATGCATGACTTTCGATGTTCGACAGGCGCAACCGAGACATGAGAGCCACATCAAGACCCCGGCCATCATTCCCGGGCAGGCAAACGCGGTACGGATAGGGGGCAATACCCGTCGGGAGCAAGAACTCATCATGGAAATACTCGAGCGTCTTCTGATCAAAGACCTCTTGCAGCGCCAAGACATCGGCATTGATGTCCGCCAAAAGCTCCGCCGTCAGACAACGATCAATCGGGTCCAACTCGGGATCCTCAGGACTGTCTGTATCCCAAGCGCCATGAAGAAAGTATTCACCCTGCCTCTGCCGCAGCCTCAGATTCTGAACATTCAGGGTGGCGATCTGCACGTGCTATCCAAAGTGACCCGACAAGTCTCGTCCAAGCTCTAGTCTGCGCATTCTGTGCTCGCATCGTCAAATAGTGGGTGGCGGAACCCGTACCCCTCTACGGGTCGGGCGCTCAAGACCATCCACACTGTGCAAGCACCGCCATCCGTTCGAACGGCTCACTTTCCTTCAATCAAAGAGATGCCTCAGTCTCCCGTCTTGAAGCGGGAATGCTGGACGGCAAATACCGTGAGCAGAGGCGCCGCAACTGTAAGAAGCCCAACAACCACGAGCAGATGCCCCAGCTCGGAGTAATCCGCCTCAGAAACGATCGCGCCTGTTTCTGGATCAACGGCAGCGCGGGTGATCAAGAAATACTGGTTGAGATATTTTGTCCCAAGACTCGCGGCCGACAGTGCCATATTCGTGAACGACGCCATAACCGCAAAGAACGTAGCTTTGAGATGTGCAGGGGCATTGCGTGCAATCCAAGCCAACATGGGAACCATTGCGACTTGACCCAAAGGCGATTCAATCGCCGTGTCCAAAACAGCGATGAACCTCGCATCCACAATCCCATGCGTCCGAGCCGCTGTCCACTCATGAACCCCGTAATAAAGAGCAAGATTAGGCAAGGCGAGGAGCCCGGCCGCGATCGTCAGAAGTATCACAATATGAGCGATGGATCGGCGGGCCATCAAAGGGCGCAGCACAAAGAGGCCAACAAGCGCCAGAATAGAGGTGATGAGCGCCAGGACGGATAAGAAACTCTCATCAAACTTGAGCTCGTCGATCTCAAACCATGTCAGACCTGGCCCCGGGAGCGGCACCGACCGAAACACAAAAATGATCGTTGCCGTGCCAATCAAGGCGCGCGCCTGGTCTGGCTCAAGCTCGCGGATAAGGCGAGAAATTAAGAAGATAATGACCGCAAGCGACATTCCAAAAAGCAGCTCTTGCGCGTAAGCAAGCTGCGATGTCCCCAGCCCTATACTCAAAAGAACAAACGCCAACCCGCCGCCCAGAATCAACCAATTAACTTGCGTTTCTTCGTCCGGGCCAGAGGAGGCGCGACCCTGTCGCAAAAGCTGTCTCTGCAGGATACCATGCAGGATGGTCCCACTCACGGATATCACAGGGATCGCAAGCGCCATGAGGTAGACGCGGCCGTAAAGCCCAAGTCGCTCTGCATCACCAAGCGTGTCAGCTCCTGAGAAAATCCAGATGTTCACGGCAGCAACCGCCGACAAACCAGAAATGATCGCAATACGCCCCAAGGTCTGCATCGTCGTATGCATGGCACGGGCGTCCGTTTCGGAGAATGCCTCGCCGCTTTTGTTGGTCCGTGGCACCGCCTCGACGGTCATTGCATCAGCGACAACGTCTTGAAGTGCGTAGCCAGAGGGAGCGAGCAACACCGCAATGACATACCAGGCCTCGATCGGTAGGACGCTCCTCATTTGGGCCGGCGCAGAAACAAGCCCATACATGATCAGCAAAGATGCCGTGATCAGCCCCGCACCCAGCAGGACAAACAACGCTTTCCATCGCCAGAAAAGATCAACCAGATGCCCAATTGGCATCTTCAGGATCCACGGCAAGCCGGCCCAGAAGGAGAGACCTGCGATGAAGGCCGCAGATAGATCAAGGTATTCTTTCAGAAAGAACGCACCAACGACGGAGGTCAGCCCGGAGACGCCGGCGGCAAAATAGACCATGAGCGGGGGAAGATAAGACCAACGCAATTGAGAGGCGAGATCAACAAAGGTTTGACGCCACCAAAACGCGAGCTTCGCGCGAATCGTTGTCTCTGAACTGCTCATCCGTTGCCGTCCGGACCTGTGACTGGTTTGTGTTTCAAAGAACGTTACCGCAGATCACCAGAAGCAACCAAGGGTATCGTCCCTCGCCTGCGAATGGCCTACCTGCCAATTTCAGACACCGCGCTGGACGCCATGGCGTGGAAGCAAGCCTCGAGATCAGATCAACAGGGGCGCCTTATCCAAGAAGCGCATTCGTTCTTGGATGGTGCGCACCTACCCATGAAGACCTCAGTGGGAAAGAACCAGAATTTAACTGTCAAAAAAAACAGCGCAAAAAGGAACGAATCATCGATTGTGGCGCGCCAGTGTACAATCTCCGAAACCATCTAATAGTGTTTCTTCTTCTCAAGAATTCCCCGCAAAAAAATTGCAAAAATTTGACACAATTCTGAAAAGCAACTTAGCGTGCAAGTCCAGGAATACGTACAAGTAGCTGATCTATAACAAAGAACAGCTGCACCACTTGACGAGTGCCCTTCGAGGAATGTGGCAGGAGATTGGCAAGACTGCTGGTTTCATACTCGTCGCTAGCGTCACGAAGAAATGCCGAAATGAAGAATATGTTTTCTAAAGTAAAATCCAGAACCGTCTCCACAATTGCAATTTCCTCCTGGTTGGTCGCAAGCGGAGGCTACGCCCATGCCGGCTCTCTTTCAGATCCAGTTGTCACTCCTGCTCCTGTCCTGTCCCAGGCGCAATCATTCGGACTTCAAAAACATCTATGTGGGGTAGATTGGCAGACCGAAGCGGGTAACCGTTTTGGCCAGACCCTACAGCAAAGAGACGACTACGCAGAAATCTTAGCATACCTGACAGAGCAATGCCCCGAGGTTGCTTTGCTTCTCACCAATCTTCCCGTTGCGCAGGTGTCGCAGAGCGCTGGCCAAGGTCTCGGTAGCCCCGGAGATGGTGAAGGCGACAATAACGGCGGCGAGAACAACGGCGGCGAGAACAACGGCGGCGATAATAACGGCGGCGAGAACAACGGCGGCGACAACAACGGCGGCGATAATAACGGCGGCGACAACAACGGCGGCGATAATAACGGCGGCGAGAACAACGGCGGCAATAACGGCGGCGGCGAGAACAACGGCGGCGACAACAACGGCGGCGATAATAACGGCGGCGACAACAACGGCGGCGATAATAACG
>NZ_JBFNXX010000038.1:0-17700 GCF_040811725.1 Sulfitobacter sediminis | reverse complement strand
CTCCTGAACAGGATGAATCAGAAAACACACCTCATGGGAATCCCCTTTGATTCAACGAAAGATGGAACCGCTCTAGCTCAGATAAGAGCCACAGAAGCCGACTTAACCTCCCGAATCCTTCAGACTTCTCAAGTTATCCATGGAACTTCTGAAGTTCTGGCTCCCGATTGGGACTCTGAACCGCGCCGGGTTTGCCGGAGGCTGATTGATCTTAGTTACGCGGCCATGTCTGATCTTTCCAGAGCCGCGCAGCTTTCCGGTCATCTGATGAAAAGACCCGGATGACCCAAACGAGCCCAAGGCGGACAAATAGGAGATGATGCAGTATGCGCTGCACTGCGGTACTTATTCCCGGCAAATAAGCGTCAGCGTGAAGGTTGACTGATTGCCTGAGTAAACAGCGGTACCGGCCTCCGGCTCCGGAAGTCGTTTGCCAACCAATCGTCGTACAGTACGGTAGGGTTAATAAATGTATCTGTGAATTTTGTTGGAGGACTGCATCCTGCCCCGCATCAACATAGGCGTTGTGTACTTCGTCACTTTAGTCTCGTTCCTCTGCGGGTTATGGCTACTTCGACCAGAACTGCGCAGCCCTAATTCCGCCTCATTTGTTCGTGCACAAGGGGGACACCTTGTTAAGGATGGGGAAGAATTTCGGTTCAAGTCTGTGAGCTTTTCAAACTTCTACTACCTGACGATGGGCGAAGGCGGGTTTGACCCAAGAACCTCACAACACCACATTGAAAAAGACTTCATCAGGGTCCGAGAACTCGGATTCAACAGCATAAGGTTCGCATTCAACGGAAACTGGCACAAAACAAACCCTGACTTTTTTTGGAACTGGCTCGACCAGAATGTTGCGTGGGCTGCAAAGCATAACGTTTTGCTCACACTCGATTTGCATGTTCCGATTGGCGCGTTCTGGCTCGACCCAACCAGTGACAGCGTTGATTTTTCGATTTGGACTGAAGAGACAGTTCAACAGGAGAACATTGAGCTATGGCGCCAGATTGCGGAGCGATACAAGAATTCGACGGCCATCGGCGGCTTTGAGCTCCTAAATGAAGCTGTAACTGATGACGCGACAGGAGATCAGTGGCGCAAACTAGCACGTGAGCTTGTGTCGGCGATCCGCGAAGTGAACCGGAACCACCTGCTCATAGTCGGCGCTCTATATGGAACAAATCGCCGATATGCGGGCCTCACGACCGAGTCGCTGTTTCTGGTTGATGATCCAAATGTCATGTACGATGTTCACTTTTACGAGCCAATCACTTTTACGCATCAGTCTGCGTCTTGGCTAGAAACGCGCATAGATTACGGTGGGACGTACCCGGACGTGTCGACGCCGATACCAACGGGTGCGCAAGTTCTGCTCCCCGAGAGCAGCATTCAAAGTCAAAGCGTTGTCGAAGGGACGACGGACTGGATGCAATATGATAGCGGATGGGTGAAGCTCGATAACCCAAACGCGGTGGCCGCAATTCCGGTTTTCGTGATGCAGAGCGGGGCACGCGGGGTTGTGAGCTTTGACAATATCGAAGTGCGTGAGCGCGACACCGCCAATGGCACAAGCCGCACAGTGATCGACGCAAATCCATTTGGTCACAGCCTGAAGAACTGGTGGGAATGGGGAAATGTTGACGAAACCCTGAGCCCTTACACCTTCCATCGCTACGAGGGCGATGGCGTAGATGACGCTTACAGTTTGAAGATCTCGGGAGAAACCGCAGAAGGCCAATACTTGGGGTGGAGCAGTGACGCGCACTGGGTCACGGTCACACCTGGGAAATGGTACAGAGTTACCGGATACATGAAAGGGGTGGATGTTTCATATTCCAAAACGGACGGAGTTGCATCTGGGTTTGTTGGTGTCAGCCTCAGCTTTTTTTCAAGCCCGGGTCATCAGGAAGAACCAGGTTTCTTGTTTCGGAACGCGGAGTATTTGGAACGCCAGTTGATGGAGCTCTTTCAGTTTGGTGTTGAAAATGACGTTCCCATGTCCGTGATGGAGTTCGGCACCATGAGCAGCACGATCACCGATCACCGCCTTGGTGGAGGAGAGTGGCTTAAGGATATGTTGCACATCTTTAGAAAGTACAACACGAGCTTTTCCCTTTGGAATTATCGCAGCTCATCTATGGGCATTTATCGCCATGGTTTTGGCGAGAGAACGGAAAGACCAAACCTAGAATTGATGGAGATCCTACGAGAAAACCTGTGAAACAAAACCGATCTAGTGTCAAACTATCACACCGAGTTCGCGCTACGCATTTTGTATGCCGAAGTAGATGCTTTGCGAATGGCGGCTTCTCTAATCGGGCGTTTGGGTCAAGTTCATTTCATCGTTTCATTTCCGTTTCTCAGGGTCTGGTCTCTCATCCGGGTCAAGCTTCTCCTTCCCGTCATCTGACAGTTTTTGTCGGATGACGGCTTTGCAGCGTACAGCGGACATCATTGCGCTGAGGCCATTGACGGTACGACCGTGACCCAAATGACTTTCAAGTGGAACCAGCTACAAGCGGTTCCACAGAGACTATGCCTGACCAATGAGTCTGTGATACTCTCATGTGCGAGCCCTACCCTTCTGCCTCAACATTTGAGGGGTTCTTTGCTCTCGATCCTTTGACCCAGCACAAGCCTCAGTAGGAAGGGTCGAGAGCTTCCTTGAGGCTCGGGGCAGAAGTCTTTTCCAAAAAATCTAATCGGCCCAGAGGTAGGATTAGCCCTCTTCAGCGAGCCAGATCACTTTGATCTCGTCAGCGTTCCGGAAAACCAGCTCGTCACGGCGGGAAATTGGATCGAGTACGAGCAGTGTTAGACGCCTGATTTCTGGGTCGAGAACTCTGACAGCGCCCTACTAAGTATTAGGAACCCTTGGTAACGATTTCCGGGGGGTCTTCTTTTTGGGGATGAGAATGAGCCCGTTCTCCGAACAGCCCCTATTCGGAAGAGCCTGGTTCCTTCTTCGCTTGGGAACAACTGATGACGTCGCCCTTAATTGTATTTCCCCAAGCCCATATCTATGTCTCTGACAGCCCCAAGGCCCATGTCGCTCCAAAGGCGACCACATGAAATGACTGGCGAGGTATCTATTCAAAGAGAGCCAAATGTCATCATCTCCATCGTGCGTAATTTTGACCAGAGCCCCTGTCCAAGGCAAAAAGGGAAAAAGCGCTGTTTCAAGAAAAGGAAACAATAATAAAGGTTCTTAGGAACTGTTTCTCAATTAGAAACAAAAAGAGGTCTTTTTGGGGCGCGAGTATGGTCAATATCCAGGAAATGTGCCCCCCGCCTTATTCTTGACAAATTTCCCCGCATCTTGATGATTAAGTCAGGGGCCTAAATGAAAGTAATACAATGGCAATTTTGTTAGGTATTTTTGACCCAGATGTCATCGAAGCGGCGCTTGGGCACAAGGAAACGATACCCTCGCGACATGTCTACCATAAGCTGACACGCCAAATGCAGCGCGCCAAATTGTTGCAAGACTGGACAAATCTGGTTGAACAACTAGCTTGGCGAAAAAAACCTGTGACTCTTGGTCCAACATCGCTTTGAGCCGGATCGCAACTCATTCACGACACGAGCCGCGACTCCCGGTGAACAGGTGAGTGATTGTGACCGGCGGTTTCTGCGGTCCTTCCAAACTCTGCCAGTGAATCCTCGTCAGCACATTCGGCGCGTATACGCTGTTTGTTGGGATACCCCAAGATAACGATCGAGCAGGTTCTATTCACTTACACCCTGAGCTGCTTCAGGGTGGTCCGCGAGGAAACCTCTCAGTACCGCAAAAAGCTCCCTTGCATGTGCCAAATCATTCTTGTGCAGAGCATCACGAATATCGTCACAGATCATTTCATTAACTTTCTGCGGTCCATGATGAGCATGCATCAGGTAGTCCCCCATCAGAGCAGCATTGAACTCTGTGATGTGTTCGTGTTCTACAATCGCATCAATTTCAGCGCGGGTCAGCGCGGACATGTCTTTCACATCTTCCAAAGTGATCATCTGTCTCGACCTCCAACTGGATAAACCATAGTGAATGGTGGTCTTTTACACCTTGATCTGGCTCAACGGCAAAACCATCAACGATCTGGACCAAACGGATCGGAGTTCCACTCACAGCTACCTTGTTCTCGTTTCAATGGCAGGCCGCGATCGTTAGGCGGTAGTGGTGCAACTTCAACCCCTTGGCGTTAATCAAGATTGACCTGCACTTCCTTCAGATAAGCAAGTGAAGTGGTCCCAGAAAACTGGACAGTCGGCTAAGGTGTATCCCAAAGCTTTGAAGGGATACGAGAATGGCGAAACGCCGGAAGTTCACAGACCAGTTTAAGGCGAAGGTGGCGCTGGAAGCGCTGCGTGGCGACAAAACGATCCAGGAGATCGCGGCGAAGCACCAGGTACATCCGAACCAGGTCAGCACATGGAAACGCCAAGCGGTCGAGGGGATGGCTGAGGTGTTTGCCCGTGGCGGCAAGCCAGACGGGCCGACCGAGGCCGAGATCAAGGAATTGCACGCCAAGATCGGGAGGCTGGCGGTCGAGAACGATTTTTTGTCCGAAGGGCTGAAGCGGTGAGCCCCGAGAAGAAACGCGCGATGATCAAACGGGACCACCCGCAGCTCAGTATCAGCCAGCAGTGCAAGCTGGTGCGGCTCAGCCGATCCGCGTTCTACTACGCGCCGGTCGGGATCGACGCGGACACGTTGGCGATGATGAAAGAGATCGACCGAGTGTTCACCAAGTATCCGTTCTTCGGCAGCCGCCAGATCGCGGCCTATCTGCGCCGGGAGGGCGTTGTCGTAGGCCGTCATCGCGTCAGGCGATTGATGGCGCGGATGGGGCTGGAGGCAATCTACAAACGTCCCAGAACCAGTCAGCCGCACCCGCAGCATCCGGTCTTCCCGTATTTGTTGAGAAAGATGCAAATAGACCGGCCCAACCAGGTCTGGTGCGCGGACATCACCTTCGTACCGGTGCGCAACGGGTTCCTCTACCTCGTGGCGATCATGGATTGCGCCTCGCGCAAGGTCCTGAGCTGGCGGCTGTCGAACACGATGCATGCGGACTTCTGCGTGGATGCGTTGAATGAAGCCATCGCCAAATACGGCCCGCCCGAGATCATGAATACGGATCAAGGCAGCCAGTTCACGGGATCGGCCTGGATCACCACGCTGACCGAGGCAGGCGTGCGCATCTCGATGGATGGACGGGGCCGTTACCTCCCCTCTCGTGACATTGCTGCGCAATGCACTGCCGGGCAACGGATCAACATCTTCATCGAGCGGCTGTGGCGAAGCCTAAAGCAGGAGGCGATCTATCTCGAAGAGATCAATGACGGCTTCCAGGCCCGAAGGATCGCGAAAAACTGGATGGCATTCTACAACAACAAGCGGCCCCATTCCGCGCTTGATCGGCGAACGCCGGACGAGGCATATTGGATCGGCTTGGAAGACCAAAAAGCAGCATGAAACCTAAACCCGATACACCTTAGAGAAGCTGCAAAACTGTCCGATAAGGTGGGACCACTTCAGACTTCCCCATCCACAATGGCCACGACACAATCAGATAGGGGGAAATCGGGCATCTCAGGTCCACCTATGTGATGGAAATTCCGGCTCCTCAAGACATCGATTATTGAGGGCTAATGCTCGCCAAGAGGCGGTATGATCTCGATATGGTGCTTCATCCGACAGCAGGCGCTCCCTGTTTCTAACTGGATTAGGCCTACAATAGCCGCCTGATTTGGCTTATCGATAGTCGTCAATAAAGCTGGTGTGTGTGGCTTCCTAACAGGGATCGGCAGGGGGGATAGAATGAACCAGACATTAGTTGCACGCATTACTGTGCATGATGAAGACGCGCCGGCCATAGGATCGCCAAGTCGCGCCTGGTTGAGCTTTGGTAGCCTCAAGAGGCAGAGTCAGCGCGTGGCCGATGCGTTGCACGCCGCCGGGGTTGGGCGAAACGACCGGGTGGCTATTGTTTTGCCCAATGGACCCGAGATGGCAGTAACCTTTGTGACCGTAGCGGGTGTCGCGACAACCTGCCCCCTGAACCCCGCATACAAGAAAGACGAGTTCTCTTTCTATCTCGAAGATCTCAAAGCCAAAGCAATCATCTTGGCCGATGGCGAGACCGGCCCGGCTTATGCGGCCGCCAAGGACTTAGGTCTTGCGGTCATACGTCTCTCTCATAAGACATCAGATCCGGCAGGCCTCTTTAGCCTGTCAGCTGAAACCAGTGCGGGGGATGCGGATCGTGAACCGCCTCGGCGGGACGATGTCGCTCTGATCCTGCACACCTCCGGCACCACGTCGCGACCTAAGATTGTGCCTCTGCTTCAGTCGAACATCGCCGCTTCGGCGCAGAACATCATGGAGTCACTGGCACTGTCCCCGGGTGACCGATGCCTGAACGTGATGCCCCTGTTTCACATTCATGGGCTCATGGCCGCGGTGTCCGCTTCACTGGCCGCCGGCGCGTCGGTATGGTGTGCGCCAGGCTTCGATGCGTTGAAGTTCTACAGCTGGATGGAAGAGGCGCGACCGACTTGGTACACGGCTGTCCCCACGATGCACCAGGCGATCCTTGCCCGAGCGGAGCGCAACGCAGAAAGTATCGCAAATGTACCGCTAAGGTTTCTGCGTTCCTCCTCGGCATCGCTGCCTGGGCCGGTCATGAAGTCATTAAGTGAGACGTTCAATGCTCCAGTGATTGAAGCCTACGGCATGACTGAGGCGGCGCATCAGATGACAGCAAACCCTCTCCCACCAAAAGCACAGAAGCCGGGCTCCGTTGGAATTGCGGCTGGACCGCTGGTGCGCGTCGCACATGAGACCGAGAACAGACTGGTCGAAGACTTGGGGGAAGTTGTGATTTCTGGGTTGAACGTGACACCGGGTTACGAGGGCAACACTGAAGCCAACACAGCGTCATTTTTCAAAGCGCAGGGGTTTCGCTGGTTCCGAACGGGCGATCAGGGCGCTTTCGATTCAGAGGGCTATTTGACGCTGACCGGAAGGTTAAAAGAGATCATCAACCGCGGCGGAGAGAAGGTCAGCCCGTTGGAGGTGGACGGGGTCATGTCCGAGCATCCCGCCATTGCACAGGTCGTTGCGTTCGCTCTGCCTCACCCCAAGCTCGGCGAGGAGGTGGCTGCTGCAGTTGTTCTAAGAGAGGGACAGACAGCCACTGAGGCTGAGATCCGCGCCTTCGCGGGTGAAAGGCTTGCGGATTTCAAGGTGCCGCGTAAGGTGATGATCCTTTCAGAGATCCCAAAAGGAGCTACCGGAAAGCTGCAGCGCATCGGCTTGGCTGAAAAGCTTGGACTGGTCAAGGACAGGTAGGCCATGAAGATCTGCATTTTCGGCGCGGGCGCGATCGGAGGCTACATGGGTGCGAAGCTGGCAGAGGCTGGTGCCGAGGTCAGCCTTGTTGCGCGCGGGCGCCATTTGGCAGCCATGCAAGAGAAAGGGTTGACCCTTATCGAAGGGGGGGAGACCAAGACTTTTTCGGTCCATGCTTCGGAGGACCCCGCTGAGTTGGGCGTTCAGGATTACGTGATCATCACACTCAAAGCGCATTCCGTTCCAGCTGCAGTCGGGACGATGCAGCCGCTCATGGGTCCTGAAACCACGATTGTCTCGGGTGTAAATGGCGTTCCCTGGTGGTACTTCCACAAGCTTGGCGGTCGTCTTGAGGGCACACGACTGGCAACTGTTGATCCGGGCAATATCCAGTGGGATGGGTTCGGGCCGGAGCGGGTGCTGGGGTGCGTTGTCTATCCAGCTGCAGAGGTAATTGCGCCGGGTATTGTTCAGCATGTTGAGGGAAACCGGTTCTCTTTGGGTGAACCGGACGGGACGAAATCAGAGCGTGCGATCGCGCTCTCGAAGGCGCTCACTGCTGCGGGCTTAAGAGCACCTGTGCGCCCCCGGTTGCGCGATGAGATTTGGGTCAAGCTCTGGGGAAATTTGTCCTTCAACCCCATATCGGCGCTCACGCACGCGACGCTTGACGTACTTTGCACAGACCCCGGAACACGCGAGGTGGCGCGAAAGATGATGCTGGAAGCACAGAAGATCGCAGAGTCGCTGGGCGTAAAATTCCCCGTTGATGTTGAACGTCGCATAGATGGCGCCGCCGCTGTCGGACCTCATCGTACCTCCATGCTGCAGGACCTCGAAGCAGGACGCCCAATGGAAATCGATGCACTGTTGAGCGCAGTGCAAGAACTAGGTCGTTTGACCAAGATCCCGACACCCAACATTGACACTGTTCTGGCCCTGGTACAGCTGCGGGGTCGTGTTGCGGGTCTCTACACTTGAGGACTTCTAAAGCCCTTTGTAAGCGGCAGCTCTCGAGAGACGCTGAGGCTATCCTCTGTCCACCTAGAGCGTCCGACGCGAAACCTGAATCGTTGGGGATTCCCATAAGCGTTGATCTGTGGTTCATCCCATTTGGGAGGATGGATCATGTCAGCACCTTTGCCATCGGCAGTCAGGACGCGGTTTCAGAAATACATTGAAGAAGGGTTAAGCGGGCGCGCGGCGGCGTTGCGTCTGAATCTCTCACCGGCGACGGGTGTGCGACCCAGGAAATCCTTTTGTCGTTCAACACAATCATGAAGCTGATAGGCCCCGCGAATAGTTCTCGCATCACGGGATATTGAAGCGGTCACCATACCTATACACGAAACATCGCGTATTTTCTGCTTGTATTTCAAGCAATATCCCAGAATTACTTGGAGACTCGAAGTCTTTGCTGCAACATGGCTCATGGTCACTCCGGCCAAACTTATTTAGATTTGCTTGAATCGAGCCTTGGGAATTATTTGCCAATTCGGAGCGACATCATGTTTACGAGAAATATCAAAAGAGCCATTCTTCATTCGTTTCTTGCGTCCGGTGTGATGATTGCGCCGTTGTCGGCCGACGCCGAGTCCCTTCAGAGCGCCGTCCGCTCGGCGGTAACGGAAAATCCCGCGCAGCAAGCCGCTGACGCTGATGTCCGGGCAACACTGTTCGAGTTGCTGGAATTGAGGGGGGAATACCAACCGGAAGTCTTTATTTTCGGAGAAGTCGGCGGACAGGTCGTCGACAACCCATCTTCACTGTCTGCCGCCGAGAACAATACCTTCAAGGAAACAGCCCAGATCGGAATTGGGGTCGAATATACCCTGTTCGACGGATACCGCCGGGAGAATCTCGTCTACCGAAATGCGGCGCGCGTTGATGCAAGTATTCTGAGGCAGCTTGACGCGAGCGAGACGCTCGCGTTGAATGCCGTCGAAGCCTATATTGACGTCATCCGGTTGAGGGAACTGTCGCGGCTGGCAGCCGAAAACATCGCGCGCCATGAAGAAATCGCGATCCAGATAAAGGACCTAGTGCAGCTGGGGCGTATCCCCTCAAGCGATGGCTTTCTCGTAGAAGACCGTATCGCGGCGGCAAGGGATGCAAAGCTCGGCATTGATCAGTCCCTCGCGAACGCGGTTGCCCGCTATGAGCGTGTCGTCGGCCGTGCCCCGTCCGGCGCAATGAAGGTGCCGGGCGTCAATGGTCTCCCGGACAACCTGCGCGCCCTCCAGAACGAGGCCGTGCGCCGCAGCTTTCGTGTAAGGATCGCGGACAAGCTCGCGCGGGAGGCGCAATTTGATTCAGGGATCAGAAACGCCGACCGAAAGCCGCGCGTCACGCTGAACGCCGGGGCGACCTATGGCAAGAACCGCGATGGCAACCTTGGCAACCGGTCCGACGCCTTTGTCGGGTTCAGAATGAACTGGACGCTCTACAACGGACGGCGTCCGGCCCAAAGCGCAGGATTGCAGGAAAGGATCAGGAAAGCCGAACTGGACCGCCGTGTCGCCGCCGACGAGGTGCGCGAACTCGCTGCGCGGACCTGGAATGCCTACACCAAGAACGCAGAACGCAGCAGGCTCCTCGAGAAGCAACTGCGCGCAAACATCATGATCGTGCGACAATACCGCGAAGAGCTGACGGCGGCAAAAAGATCACTGATCGACGTGCTCGAGGCAGAGCGCGCGGCGTTCAATGCGCGGTTTCAGAAAGTCAGCTCGGATGCTGCGCTGACCTTCAGCAAGTATCAGCTGCTTGCGACGCGCAGCCAACTGGCCATGCATTTCGGGCTGGCCAACAGCAATGCGGCGTTCGAGCCAAACTACGAGGAACGTGCCAGGCAATCGCCCCGCTCGGCGGTTTTCAATACGGTCGTTGAACCTCTGAGATGACGGACGCGACAGCGCCCTTCAAGACCGAAGCGCCTGTCGGCATGCGTGATACGCCGGATATCCACCCTGCACTGCGCATCGTGGCGTGGTTTGCAGAAACCCTCGATCAGCCCTTTTCCGAAGCCGCGATACTGGCCCGGCTTCCCGCCAACCCGGACCCTGCCGACCGGGTGCTGATGGCGCGGGCGTTGAACTGCATCGGTTTGAAGACCAAGCTGACAACGCGCGATCTGCGCCGCCTTGATCCCATCGTCCTGCCCTGCATCGTTTTCGAGCGCAAGACCGGCAGGCCCCTGGTTCTGCGCAGGTATTCCGCAAACCGGAAAACCGCCGAGATCCTGGATGCAGCGCAGGGTCTGCATGCCGAAGAACTGTCCATGTCGGAGCTCCGCAGGCGGACAGACGGCAAGGCCCTTCTTGTCACGGCTAACGCGCTGCGCAGTCAAAGCCTGCTTTCGCCAGAAGCGCGTGCGCAGGCAAAGCCCTTGCGCCACTGGTTCTGGTCACCGTTCTGGGCGAATTGGACCGTCTGGATCCAGATTGTTCTCGCCGTTTTCGTGATCAATCTCCTCAGTCTGGCGCTGCCCCTCTTTGTGATGAACGTCTACGACCGGGTCATTCCAAACCTGGCCTACGTGACGCTATGGACGCTTGCTGCGGGCGTTTTCATCGCGATGTTGCTGGATCTTGTCTTGCGGATGTTGCGAAACGGGATGCTCGAGACGATCGGCAGACGCGTGGACGTGAAAGCGGCCGCCGAGATCTTTCGACAGGCCATGAACGTCAGACTGCTGGGCCGACCCGGTGGCGCCGCCGGGATCGTCAACACCGTCAGGGATTTCGAGATGGTGCGCGAGTTCTTTGCCTCATCGACGTTTGTCTCACTGATCGACCTGATGTTTATCGGCGTTTTCATTGCCGTCCTCTTCCTGATCGTGGGGCCATTGGCCTACGTTCCTCTCATCGCGGTCCCCGTGGTCCTCATCTTGGCGCTTTTCGCGCAGTATCCCATCGGCAGAACCGTCGAGTCGTCCCAACAGCTGGCGGTGAAGCGACATGTCGTTCTCGTGGAATCCCTGCTGGGCATCGAGACCGTCAAAAGCCTGAACGCCGAACCCGTGATGCAGCGCGAATGGGAAAAGGCGATCTCGCAGTCCGCACGGATCAACGGCCGCACAAGGTTCTGGTCGAACTTCGCAGTTACCTCCACGATGCTGACGCAACAGGCGGTCAGCGTCGGTGTGATCGTTTGGGGCGTTTTCCTCGTTGCTGACCATCGGATCACCATAGGCGGACTGATCGCCGCAAACATCCTGGCAGGGCGGGTTCTGGCCCCCCTGGGAAATATTGCACAAACGCTTTTCCGGGCCCAGCACGCCGTCAGGGCGATGCGGTCCCTGTCGGCATTCATGAAGCTGCCGGTCGAAAGCCCGGCAGAACTGGAGACCGGTTTGCGCGTCAAGATAGGCGGGCTGGAATTCAAGGACGTCAGCTTCAGCTACCCTGACACACCTGTAAAGGCGCTTGAGAACGTCACTCTGCGTTTTGAACCCGGTGAAACGGTGGCGCTGTTGGGGCGCGTCGGTTCCGGCAAGAGCACCTTGGGCAAGATGTGTAACGGTCTTTTGTCCCCCGACACCGGGCTCATCCTCGTGGATGGCAAGGAGATCGCGCAATACGATGCGGCAGAACTCCGGGACGGTATCGCCTATCTCACTCAGGAAACCGAACTGTTTACAGGGACCATCCGGGAAAACCTGATGATCGGACGCCCCCATGCGACAGAGGATGAAATCCGGCGCGCGCTCTATTACGCGGCGATGGACGTCTTCATCGCAGAAAACCCGGCTGGCCTTCAGCAATTCATCGGAGAAAAGGGAAACCGTCTGTCCGGGGGGCAACGGCAAGGTCTTGCCATCGCGCGTATGGTTCTCAGAAACCCCAAGCTGGCCTTCCTGGATGAACCGACAAGTGCGATGGACCGGCAGATGGAAAGCCTGATCACCTCGCGACTGGCCGAATTGGCCCGCGAGGGCATGGGCCTGGTGCTGTGCACCCATCGTCAATCCCTTGCAGAAATCGCAAGTCGCCTCGTTGTCATGGAGAAGGGACAGGTAGTTCTCGACGGCCCCCGCGCCGAGGTGGCAGAAAAGCTGCGCAAGATCTCCGCAGCAAAGGCGGCGGGGTAAGCGATGTTCCAGACAGGCCACGACAACGAATTCGCCAACGACATAACGGCTGCCGCATTGACGGACAAAAGCAACAGTCATTGGCGATTGCTCTTTGTGCTTATTGCCGGAATTGGCGGCTTCCTGGCCTGGGCTTACACCTTCGAGATCGAGGAAGTGACACGCGGGCCCGGACGCGTCATTCCATCCTCGCAGATCCAGGTCGTCCAGTCGCTCGAAGGCGGGATTGTCCGCTCCATCGATATCCACGAAGGCGCGACAGTGGAGGCAGGCCAGGTGCTGATGCATCTCGACGATACCGGGTTTTCCGCCCAGCTTGGCGAACTGCTCGAGAAGGAATCCGCCCTTCTCGCCGAGAAATCGCGCCTTGAAGCCGAAGCCGCCCTGGCCGGGCATTTCTCGTTCCCGGAAGGACTGGAAAGCCGGAACAGCTTGGCGACAACCGCCGAACGGGAGGTGTTTCTTTCAAGGCGGACACAACTCGATCAAGAGCTTTCCGTGCTCCAGAACCGGCTGGCCCAGCGGCGGGCCGAACGCGCCGAGCTTGAAGCTCTCAGAGAGAAGATCGCAACACGCCTCGCGCCTTTGGACGAAGAAATAGCGCTGACCGAGGAACTGGCCTCGCGCGGTGCCGTGCCTAGGATCGAACTGCTGCGACTGAAATCCCAGCGTGGGGAACTGACGGGCGACCTGATCATCGCCAATGCGTCCGAACCGCGTGTCATCGCCAGCATTCACGAAGCCGAAACCCAGATCCAGGCCGCGCGGGCGTCCTATGTCTCGTCCGCGCGCGAAAGACTGGCGCGGCTTCAGGTGGAATTGGCCGTGGTCCAGGAGGGCCTGCGCGCCGCCAAGGACAGGGTCACACGGACGGCGGTTCGTGCACCGACCAAGGGGGTCGTGAACACGCTCAATGTCTCGACCATCGGTGCGGTCGTGCAGCCTGGCGCCGCCCTGGCCGAGATCGTCCCTGCCGACGACCGGCTGCTGGTCGAGGTCGACATACGCCCCCAGGACGTTGCTTTCATCCGTCCGGGCGAACAGGCCAATGTCAAAATCACGGCCTACGATTATCTCGTCTATGGCTCCTTGCTGGGCCGGGTTGCGCGCATCGGTGCGGACACGATCGAGAACGCGCAGGGCGACCAATTCTTCCGCATCGTGGTGGAAACGGAAAAAGCGCATCTGGGGTCAGACGAAAAGCCCCTGCAGATCATTCCGGGCATGGTCGCATCGGTCGATATCCAGACCGGCCGGAAAACGGTGCTGAGCTATCTGGGCAAGCCGGTGCTCAGGGCCAGCGCCGAGGCGCTGCGCGAAAGATGATCATTTGTTTGTCGCGATGAAAACGCCATCCCAGTCTGTGCCCGGCGGCGTTTCTCTGAAGTTCCGCAACCTGTCGGCGTAAAGCGTGACGTAGCCTTCAAGATCAATCGCCATCCCCTCCAGCAGGGCCTTCATCTTCGCAAGCAGGCTTTCGGCGTCCGCCCATCTTTGCGCTCGGTAGGCCTTCAACATCTCGCCGTTCAGGCTGTCCAGTTTCTGAAAGTTCGGATCTGCCCGGACCGCCTCGCCTCCGAAAAGACCAAAGACCTGCGCAGGCTCTGTCTTTCCTTTCACGCGGATCAGATCAAGCTCCAGAACGGCGAATTCGTCCCTGACATGTTTTGCGGTTTCCGAGCCCAGGATGATCCCGACATTATAGGTCTTTGACTGGCCTTCAAGCCGCGAGGCCAGATTGACCGCGTCGCCAAGCGCCGTGTAATCGAACCTTGTGTCGGACCCCATGTTCCCCACGATACATTCGCCCGTGTTTATCCCGATACCGACGTCGATAAGGTGAAAGGGCTTGTCCGGATTGCGCCTGTTTATCTTGCGGGCCTCGTTCAACGCCTGCACATCCGCCAGCATTTTCAGTGCCGCCCGACAGGACAGACGGACGTGATCGGGTTCGTCCAGGGGCGCATTCCAGAAGGCCATGACAGCATCGCCCATGAATTTGTCGATCGTCCCTCCAAATGACAGGATGCCGTCGGACAAGACGGTCAGGAACTGGTTCATCAGCTGTGTCAGGCCCGCTGGATCGTCCTTGAAGCTTTCCGAAATCGTGGTGAACCCGCGCACATCCGAAAACAGGATCGTCAGGGGGCGCCTTTCGCCTCCCAGGATCAGACGTTCGGGGTTATCCGATAGCTGGGCAACAAGGTCCGGCGATACATACTGCCCAAACGCGCTTCGGATGCGCTGTCTTTCTCGTTCTTCCCTGAGATAGTTCATCGTCGACATGAAGATCGCCAGAACTACGGCCGAAAAGGCCGGATAGGTCGGGTCGAGAAGGACACGTTCGTTCTGGAAGGCCAGGTACGAAATCAGCACGTAGCCGCCAATCAGACTGCCGGTCAGAACAAGAACGAATGCAGCGCCCATCTTGGGAATAAGGACGATGATGACAAGACCCAGCAGAAAAACCGTCATCAGTTCGACCGCAATTGTGTAATTCGGACGCACCAGCATGGTCTTGCCAAGGATATTCTCAAGAACTTGCGCATGAATTTCCACACCGGGCATGGGCAGACCAAGCGGTGTCGCACGAAAGTCCTCAAGACCGATGGCCGAGGTGCCCACAAAAACCAGATGCCCCCGCAAACGGTTGGGCGGCAGACGATCAAGGATCACATCGCTTGCCGAAACGAATCGGTCCGGCGATGACTGCGAGAAATAGGGCCACACTGTCCCGTCGCTGTCCGTGGATATCAGTTGCCGGGCAACGACGACCCCGTCCACGCCTGCCTCGTTGGATTTGATGGCAAAGGCGCCTCCACCCGTGGCGACACGCAGCAGCTCTACCGACAGACCCATTCGAATCTGGCCGTCGACCATCATCACCAGCGGCACACGTCGGTAGACACCGTCGCTGTCCGGACGAACCGTAAAGATGCCCCGCCCACTTGCATTGGCATCGAGCGTCGGCATGTTCTGAACCAGCTCGGGAAACTTCATCAGGAAGGGTTCGGGGTTGGGACCAAGAAAGGCGTACTCGACTTTTGGGCCCGGCCCTCTCTGGGGGGCCGCACCTGCCGATTGCCGGATGCTCGTCTCGCCGACGATCACCCGAGACCGCGCGATGGCATCGGCAAGGACCGCATCATTGCTTGGCATGGCACGCAGCGCTTCCTTGATGCTGTCAGGCAAGTCCTTGTTATCTAATGCTATGTTTTCGGGAGATAGCCTGTCCGGATCGGCAAAGATCACATCGAAGGCCATGGCGACAGCCCCGGCTGCCGTCGCCCTGTCCACCAAATCGGCAATGGTTGTGCGCGGCCAGGGCCATTGGCCCAGTTCCGACAGGCTGCGATCATCTACGTCGACGATGGTGACCGGAAAGGGCTGCTGTGGTCTGGGTTTGACCTGCTGATAGAAATCAAAGGCGTTGTAACGAAATGTCTGGACTAGCTCATGATCCCAGATACGGATCAAGACAAGCAAAACCAAAAGGCCGGTCGCCAGCGCGCGGGCCCAGTCAAATCTGCGAACGAACCAGAGAAATAGCTTCATTTATATCAGTCTTTTGCACATTGAGCCTAATGCGCAAGCCTACACTCTGGCAACAGTGAGGACATCTTTCCCGTCCTAAGGGGAGAGCCTGTCTACAAATTTCTATCATTGAGGGAGATTGACTGAATCGCTAGAGAATTTCGGATCAAAGTGATAGAGTGAATTTAGTTGCTGGTGTGGGGGCATCGCTGTGGTTTCTAAAGATATTTATTTCTCTGACCCGACTACTTCGGAAGTTGGTCTTTCGTCGAACGCTCAGGGACAGTTTATCTTCCCCAAGGAAATTGAGCTATTTCGAGCGACCTTTATTCGCGATGGCAGCGATCTTCTGGTTCAGTCTTCGGATGGTAATGGCTTGCGTTTGTCCGACTACTTTCTGCAAGCGGAACCTTCTGATCTTCTCTCTCACGATGGGGCTGTCCTAAGGGGACATATTGTTGAGCGGCTCGCGGGGCCCGCTTTTCCGGGCCAATACGCGCAGCAAGGGGGCTTTGACCTAGCCGATGCAATTGGTCAGGTGGAAGTCCTTGAAGGTGTAGCATTTGTCCAGCGTACTGATGGTCAAACGGTTGAGCTCGAAGTCGGGACCAAGGTGTTTCAGGGCGACGTCGTTCAGACCGAAGACGGTAGCACTCTCAGTCTGACTTTCGCTGATGGAACTATTTTCACATTGGCCGCAGCGTCTCGGATGGTTCTCGACGAACTCATTTATGACCCACAAGGGTCGGATAATTCTGGCATTTTCAATTTGGTCGAGGGTAGCTTTGTCTTCATTGCAGGCCAGACGGCGAGGACTGGCGGAATTGAGATCAACACGCCCGCCGCGACAATGGGCATTCGGGGCACAACGGGCAAGATCGACATTCAGACGATTAGCGGGATTGCTTCAGTAAGTGTTTCGCTAAATCCCGATCCCGATGGCGGCCTTGGTCTGATTCAGCTGTTCGATCTGGACGGCAATCTGATTTCGAACATTGCAGCGACAGACACAAAGTGGATTGTTCGGCCGCCATTCACAAATGAGCCCCCTATCGAAATAACGCGCGTCGCTGCCGATCTGGCAGATGATTCGGTGCTGCTTTCGCGGGCCATGGCTGCGTTCCAGGAGGCACTTGCACGTGTCCGAAACGGCGAAACGTTCGTCGATTTGCCCGAAGGCGTGCAGCGCGGCATCCAAAATTCGCAAGAGGAGGAAGAAGACGATCTAGAAAATGCGCCAGGCTTTCGGCCTCCACCTCTGGATGAAACTGGGGAAGGCGGCGGCCCTGGCGGACCAGGGCGCGGGAACCCAGAGCTTGACGGCAACAATCGGCCCTCACTTCAGCAGGAGAGTGGGAAAAGTGACGATGATCAGGCCATTCAATTCACCGATTTCGCTCTGCGGTCGACAGAAGATACGCCATTAACAAGCCAGATTCCGTTCGCTACTGGGAGCCTGATAGAGGTGTCCCTCGCCCGTGGCGCTGAAAATGGCTTTGTCGTTTTGGCATCCGATGGCACTTTTACCTACACCCCCAACACAAATTTTGAAGGTCTCGATTCCTTCGAAGTTTCGGGCATTGATGAAACTGGAACGACACAGACGGCGCAGGTCACCGTTATAGTCGACCCGGTCAACGATTCCCCGGTGGCAAACACCGACAGCGCGAGCACGAACGAGGACACGCCGGTGACCCTCTCCGTGTTGCCGAACGACAGT
>NZ_JBFNXX010000316.1:0-201 GCF_040811725.1 Sulfitobacter sediminis | reverse complement strand
GTTGTACCCGTTCTCAGCCTCGCGGGTGAGGTCCTTTCTCAGGCAAATCCTCCCTCTTCTCTATCACCTTCCATTACCTGTTGGGCCCCATCGCTATTCTGTGTAGATATCCAACTCCAACTCTTGGAATGCCTCATCTGACTAGGTCCACCGTTATGTATAGGGAACGGAGGACAGAGAATGGCAAACAAGCGGCACAAG
>NZ_JBFNXX010000315.1:0-202 GCF_040811725.1 Sulfitobacter sediminis | reverse complement strand
GGCATCCGGCGTGTAGGTGACCGTGCCGTCACCGTTGATGACGACCGTGCCATTGCTCCCGTTGGTGACGCTGTTCACGCTCAGCGTGTCGCCGTCGACGTCACTGTCATTGGCGAGCAAGCTCGCGGCGCTGATGACCACCGGTGTGTCCTCATCGGTGGTCGCGCTGTCATTATTCGCCACCGGAGCATCGTTCACCGCA
>NZ_JBFNXX010000314.1:0-204 GCF_040811725.1 Sulfitobacter sediminis | reverse complement strand
GCACCAGGCGCTCAACATGCGACCGCCAATGCCCGAGACTCTACAAAGAAGTGGCCCAGTCCGTGGGGGCTAGACAGCCGCGTCAGCCGGTCTTGGACGGCCATATGCAGGCCTGCGACAAAAGTCGGTTTTGTCCTGTGTGGATGGCTCCTGCAAAGCAAGACATTTTTGAAGTGATCGGCCTTTTGTCAGAAGCGGTCTTGT
>NZ_JBFNXX010000313.1:0-214 GCF_040811725.1 Sulfitobacter sediminis | reverse complement strand
GGCCCGGTTCGATTGGACCGCTGCATGCATGTGTCGGATCGGTCGCGGAGCGCCCAGCTTCGTCTCGCGCTTCGAGTAGCGCAGCAGCCATTTTCGGCGTCATCCGCAGACCTCGTCCGGTGAGGGACGATCCCGTCATTGATTTTCCATCTATTGGAGATAAACCACCGGCTTCCAGCCGGTCCGCTTCAGCGTCTTCGTTGATGATCTCTCC
>NZ_JBFNXX010000037.1:0-18733 GCF_040811725.1 Sulfitobacter sediminis | reverse complement strand
TCTCTACACCCCGCAAGAATGCTGGAACTACTTTTGCGAGGCCGGATATGCTTCTACGTAAACTGGAAAAGCTTTAATCTTACGAAGACTTTGGTTCAAATGACCAAAGATTTCGAACACTTGGCGCCGATTTTCAACCTTGGATAGTAGTTTTCAATTGGGTGATGCAGACTCTATAAGAAATTTGTTCGAGAATTTACAACAATCACTGAGTGAACCTGAAAATGTCGCCTTGATGGCAACAATCTTGATCCCCGATTCGATATCGCTTTTTTTGTGAGTATTGCTCAGGGATATTTGCTTGATCATGCATCGGGACCCAGCAGCTCTGCGCAGCAATTTCCTTTGGTTCAAGAACGGTTTGCGCATTCGAAAAATTAGTGGGGACAGGGCTTTCCCAAAATTTTCGAATGAAGCTCCCGAGCATTTTCACTGAGATGAGTGTTGGGTCAAAAGGTGGGGAGGAAAGGTCCACTTGGCGCATCGGTGCTGTCGGGGGGCGGTCACATCGTCAAACCCATTGCGAAGCGCTCATCGCCGGCTACAAGTGCCCGCGCAGCTTCGATATCAGTTCGTGAAGGTACGCCCTAGAGTTCTCGCCCTCACCAGGAGCGCTTGCCTTTCGTTGTCACCCTCCAAGGTATCGTGGAGGAGTTCCAATCTGGCGTTTGTGATACCGCAAAAGTTCATCACTCCGATGATTAACTGTGTCTCCATAGCAGTTGTATAGCCGCGCTTCTTGAAAGACGCGGACCCAGTGGCCGCGAGACCAACCAACAGAGCTCGATCGAGCGCTAGCTTTTGCTTTCCGTAAGCCCAATCGGCGTTCCAAACCCTGTCAATCCAACCCTTGGTCATTGCTGGCACTGACCACCACCAAACGGGAAAGATGAAGGCAACCGCATCGTTTCTTTCTACGCGGGCCTGTTCGTATTGCACGGCATCGGTATAGGATTGTGTCCCGCCACTTAGGTTTGGCTCATCTTCAACGGGCATGCGAGGATCAAATCGCTCAGCATGCAAGTCCGCGATTTCAGGAGTGTGCCCGCTTTCCCTTAGGCCTGCCACGAACTGATCAAGCACAGCGCCTGACAGAGATTTTCGTCGCGGATGATCAAAGACGACTAAGACATTCATGACGGCCCTTCCGCGCTACCAGTTCCGCATCATAACACAAGAAGGTCGTTTGCGCTGGCGAGAGGGAGCCGAAGCATCGTCATTGAGCGACCCACGTAGCGACTGCTGCCACAGATACCTGCTTCCAAACACAGTGTTTGCCTTCTCAAGCACAGCAAAAGCGCATCGCACAGTTTAGCGCACACCCGTGTTCTTGATATCTTCGACGGCAAAATCGATCAACGTGCGCACTTTACGAGGCAATGTTCGGCCTTCTAGGTAAACGGCGGCGATGTCACCGCTTTCCCCCGCAAAGCTTTCAAGTATTGGCTCAAGGTGGCCCTCGTCCAGGGCTTCTCTCAGGGCGAAACTCGGAACATAGGCGATCCCAAGACCCATGCTTGCCAAATTGACCGCGGCGCTTGCCGAATTGACGTGAAATCGGCCCTCGATCTGTGCCACGACCTCGGTGCCGTCGTGGTCAAAGGCCCAACGCTTTGGATTCCTGCGGTTGGTATCGACGATGCAGCTGTGCTCTGAAAGGTCGTGGGGAGTTGCTGGACTACCGGCTTGCGCGAGGTAGTCCGGGCTGGCGACGGGCAGGCTCTGGAACGAGCCTAATCTTCGGACCTTGAGAGAGGCCATGTCGACGCGACCAATCCGAAAGGCAAGATCGATCCCCTCTGCAGCAAGGTCGCTGAAGGCATCGCTCAGCCTGAGATCGATGGTGATCCCTGGGTGTCCTTTGGCGAACCGCGCCAGCATTCCCGCAATGTAGACTTCGCCGAACGTGATCGGAGCGGAAATTCTCACAACGCCCGACAAGCCCTTCGAGGAATCCGAGACATCGGCCAGCAAGTCGTCGAGATCGTCCAGCAGGGCAGGGGCGCGGGAAAGTAGGTCGGACCCGGCCGGTGTCAGCCCGACTTTGCGGGTTGTGCGCTGAAAGAGCCGCACGCCGAGACGCTGCTCGAGTTCGGCCACATACTTTGAGGTCAATCGGTTCGAAATGCCCAACTGAGTTGCCGCTCCTGTGAAAGAGCCGGATTGCGCGGTGGCGACGAAGGCGCGAAGTTGATCGACAAGGTCCATACAAGAATTAAGAACATTATAAAGATAGTCATTCTCTACCTTCGCCATTTTGGAGGGGATCTGCAAGGCGTATGTTTTCATACAGACAAGCTGTCCCGCCGGGCAGTTTTCAAAGAGAGGACACGAATATGACCACGCACACGAACTCTGACTATGCCGCCTTCGCACTTCGCGTCGCGAGCGGTTCGCTCTTTCTCGCCCATGGCTGGCTGAAGATCAGCGTCTTCACCGTCGCCGGAACCGTCGGCTTTTTCGAAAGCCTCGGCCTGCCGGGACTTCTGGCCTATTTCACGATCGCTGCTGAGATCGTCGGTGGTATCGCTTTGATCCTCGGTCTTGGCACGCGTCTGGTTTCCTTGGCGCTGATTCCGGTGCTTCTTGGGGCGACTTGGGTCCATGCTGGAAATGGATGGTTGTTCTCGTCTGAAGGCGGCGGCTGGGAGTTCCCGATATTCTGGGCCGTCGTGCAGGGTGCGATTGCAGCGCTCGGCAGCGGCGCCTTCGCTTTGAAAGTCCCGGCGCTGCAGAGAGCACTGGGTCAATTCGCCTGATTTTCCCATCAATCCCGGGCGGCTTTTGGGCCGCTCGGACGCAATCGAAAGCGGCCCATCATGCGGATACATAGCTTACAAGACCTCAAGGATCGTTTTGCGCCCTCCGACCGGATGCCGGTCGTCTTTCTCGGGCATGGTAGCCCGATGCATGCGATCGAAGACGGGCCGTTCAGCCGATCCTGGGCGCGGCTTGGCCAAAGCCTGCCACGACCCAAGGCGATCCTCGTCGTCTCGGCACATTGGATGACCAATGGAACCACTCTTGTGGATGTCTCTGCCATGCCGCGCACGATCCACGATTTCTACGGGTTTCCCGAGGCGCTTTATCAACAACAGTACCCAGCACCGGGACAACCCGATCTGGCCCGCGATGTGGTGACACTTCTGCACAGTCACCGCGCCGCCGGGGATGACACCTGGGGTCTTGACCACGGTGCCTGGGCTGTCCTGAAATTTCTGTATCCCGATGCGGATGTACCGGTCTTCCAGGTCTCGGTCGACATGGGACGGGGGTTGGAGCACCAACTGGAGATCGGACGGGCGCTCTCGGAATTGCGAAATCGGGGCGTTTTGATCCTGGGCTCAGGCAATGTCGTTCACAACCTGCGTGCCATGCGACGGGGCGGTAAGCCGCTTGACTTCGCGCAGGAGTTTGATGCGCTGTTTGCCGATCGTCTTGCGGACCGGGACTTCTCGGTGCTTGCCGATGCGGAAGGTCTGGGCGCGCTGTTCACCGCGGCACATCCGACGGTGGATCACTATTTGCCAGCACTTACGATCGCCGGCGCGTCAGACGCGCGCGACGAGCTGACCTTCATGACCGATGCCATTGATCTCGGATCGGTATCGATGCGGTCCTTCATCTTTCATGCGAACTGAGGAGACCGGGACATGCTTGTCGAAGGGGCGATGAAAGCATCGCCTCGCCGTGTCGCCAAGAAGGCTGGCAGTATACCGTTTCTTCTTCGCGCCATAGCGGGTGATACGGGCGTTACGGCACCGAATTTCTCACGAAGGAAGAGAAAGCAGACCTGCGACGAGCCAAGGGTGCACCAGACCTGCCAAGGCAATGGCCACGCCAACAGGAAAATATCCCTTCGCCCGCAGGCTTACCCAGCGGGATCTTTCAGCCCAGGGTGATGCCCGCATTGTCACAACAATCCCTATGCCAAACAACATCGACAGAGAAAAAACAAACCCGAAAAGCGGTAAGGTGGCAGGCGGAATGAACAGCATGAGCGCAGCTAAGATTTTGACGTCGCCGCCGCCGAACATGCGAAAGGCAAAAAGGACAAAGCCAACGGCAAAGACACCCAGGGCTGCCAGAACTCGAGACATCACCGAGTCGATCGGCAACAAGGGGACGAAAACGACAAAAACGCAGAGGGTAATGAAAACAATCCGATTGGGAATCCGCATCTTGGTGAGGTCCGACCAGGCGACCCAGAAGAGCAGAGGCGAAAGCAATACGAGTGGGAGGAGTTCCATTTTAGGCCATCCGTCTCGACGGCAAGGGGGTGTTCTTGGGTTGATCCAGCAAGAGAAACACCAATTGCGCCATGTTCTCCACGGCTGTCTTGGCGTAGATGTTGCGCAGATGGGTTCTCAATGTTGAGGGCGAAATCTCAAGTTCGGAAATGACCCCTTCCCTTGACAAGCCCCGGCTCAAACAGACGCAAACCCGAAACTCCATTCGGCTGAGCTTATACGCGTTTTCCAGGCCGAGAATGCTTTGGTCCAGAACCTTGTTCTGGCTGCCATTGCGTTTGCGATCGAGCACGGCCTCAACGAAAAGGCCGGGTGCGCGGGCGGCCCAGGACGAGGCCAGGGTTCCACCGATGGTATTCAGGATGCCATTTTGCTCCGGTGAGAGGCGTTTGCGGAAGTGTAGCTCAAGGAAATCTGCGCTGCCTGATCCAGCCGACAGCGGGATGACAGCGAATTCAGCGAATTCCCTGCGGCAATGGAACTTGTCCAGGTCTGCGTCTTGCTCCGTCTCGATGAGAGACCGGAGCCAAATGGTTCCAGGGCGGACACTGGAGATATAGTCGCTCAGCAAACGTGCTGCATAGGATCTGTCGAGGCGTGGCAGGTTTGAGCGTTGTGAAAGCGGGTCGTAGGTGAGGACATTCGCATTTACGGTCCCACGCCACTTCACCCGTGATAAAGCTGCTGCGTCTGCTCCGAGGCCCTGAGCGACGGTGGCTAGCGTTTCTTCGGCGACTTTGTTGCCCCTCGAAAACTCGCACCATTGAAACACTGCTTCGACAAGCGGTATCACGTTCACTTTATCGGAATCGGATGTTGTCGTACGCGTGTCGAGCACAATGACCTCACTAAACTCAGTAGCTTAATTTCTGCTCGCGAGCGATTTGGTATCGCTTCTATAATTAAGTGAACGCATTAGAGTTTGAGTGGTCAAGGAAGCCTAAGAGTTTGCCCAGAATTCTATCTTAGGTAGTATATTCTGCAAAAATTTGGGTTATAATTTATTGATTTGTGGGGGACTGTTTCTCAGGCTGTTTCAATTAATTTCCGAAATACTGCGTATACCGAATCACGACCGGGCCGAGTGCGATCAAAAGCAACGCGGGCAGCATAAGGGTCGTTAAAACGATCGACATCTTCACGGGGAGTTTGTTGGCCATTTCCTGTGCACGCATTTCGCGCGACGCACGTAATTCCTCGGCGTAAACAGTGAGTGCATCGGTCATACTCGTACCGAACTGCATGGATTGCCGCACCACATTTACGAAGGAATAGACAAAATCCAGCCCAATACGATCTGCCATATCTTGCATGGCCAAGTCTCTTCCACGTCCTGCCTGGACTTCGTGCTGAACGGCTAGGAACTCCATTGCGATATCCGGGGAGACCTTTGACAACTCGTTCGCCACACGAGTCATGGCTGCGTCGAACCCAAGGCCCGCTTCAACAGAAACCCGCATCAGATCCAAGGCATTGGGAAAGCCCTCTTCGACGCGGCGGCGGCGCTCTTCTGCCCGGCCGTTCAACCAGTGTATTGGCGCAAAGTATCCAACGGCGACCATTGCTGTGAGCCATTGGTACGTTCCGATCTGTGACAGACCAGCCAGTTTCTCACCGACACCGAGGGGCAACAACGATGGGCTGTTCCGTGAGAGAAGAACTGCGGCAAAGAACAATGCCGGGAGGACAATGCCAAGCATAACACGCACGAACATGAATTTGGGAACAGCGTTAGGCCCCCCCATGCCCGCATGTTCCAGTTTGCGCCGCAAAGCTGAGCGTACGCTTTCGTCGGAGGGGACGAATGATTTCATCAACCCAGTGGGGTCATCCTCGAGCGGCTTGAGAATGCCTTGGTCAAGTCGTGCCTGTCTCCGACTGTTCATATTTGACAGACGCTCGGCAGCAACATTGGGCCTACTCAGCGCAGTTCCCGCACCAAGGATCAGAAAAAAGCTTCCAATTGCGACTCCGCAAAGGATTATGAACTCGATATTCAAATTCGGAAAATTGGTGATGAACTGATCCATGACTAAATCCTGAAGCTCACGAGTTTCTTGAGAATGAGCGCGTTAAACGCGACAAAAAGAACAACGGCGACGGCCATCGGCACAAACATCGGATCGTCCATGACACCGCCGTAGTAGTCTGGGGTCACCACCATCGTGAAAGCAAAAATGCCAAATGGCAGTATGGACAAGAACCATGCGGTCATTCTTCCCTCGGAAGAAATTGCGTGGATGCGTTTGCGCATTGCAGCCCGACCACGGATCGTTTTGCTCAGCACTTCGAGAACGCGCACCAGATCGCCGCCGGTGCCGTGTTGAATCCCGATACTTGCCGCAAGGTAACGCACATCTTCGACATCCGTGCGGTCAGCAAATTCACTGAACGCGTCGACAAGCTCGTCTCCGTAATTGATCTGATCGAAGATCATACCGAACTCAGTACCAATTGGGTCAGGCATTTCTGCCGCAACAGAGCGTATTGATGAGTTGAGCGGGTGCCCGACCCGCAGCCCGCGCGCCATGAGTTCAAGCGCGTCGGGCAATTGTGCGATCAGAACGCCAATGCGCTTTTGCGCTTTTGCATTCACCACAATCATCGGCACACCAAATCCGATCAGCCCGGAGATCAGAAGCGCAATTTGGGGCAAAGTGAGCTGCGTCACAAAAATGAATATGGCCATTGTGCCGGCACCGCACAGGCCGATGTAGTGGCGCGGTGATATGACAAGGTCCGCCTTGCGAAGTTGGTTCTCGAGGTCCCCGAAGAACGGAATACGCGTGCGCCACCCACGCTTTTCAGGGGGGCGGAACAGGGCCAGGAGCTCTTCGGTTGTGGCCCCCTTTGCGATCATTCGAAGGCGTCGGGATTTAGCCTCGCTGTGGTTTTCTCGGGTGCTGATCAGTTGAGACAGGCCGGAAAAGAGCACCAGCACACCGACGGCAATGCCGGTGTAAATCAGATAGAGGATGTCTTGATCGGAAAGCTCAAAGTTCATGAGTCTGCTCCGCGATGGAGAAACATCCCCTTGTCCAGTGAAATCCCTGCCGCGCTCAGCCGTTCCGCGTTTCGCGGGCGGATACCCGTGGGCATGAATTCTCCAAGTACTTCCCCGTTTTCGCCCTTTCCGGTGCGGCGGAAGACATAAATGTCCTGCATCGTGATCACGTCACCCTCAAGGCCTGTCAGCTCTGAGATCGACATCACACGACGTCTGCCGTCCGACAGGCGCGAAAGCTGGATAACAAAGTTGAGACCTGCCGCGATTTGCGAACGCACAGATGACATTGGGAAATCACCTCCGGTCATAACAACCATTTGTTCAATCCGGCTTAGTGCGTCTCGGGCGGAGTTGGCGTGAACCGTGGTCATGGACCCATCGTGGCCTGTATTCATGGCCTGTAGCATATCAAAGGCTTCAGAGCCCCGAACCTCGCCCACGATAATGCGATCTGGGCGCATACGCAGGGCGTTGCGCACAAGGTCACGTTGGTGAATGGCGCCGACCCCGTTCGGGTTCGCCGGGCGCGTCTCCAACCTGACAACATGATCCTGTTGCAGGCGCAGTTCGGCGGCATCCTCGATTGTGACGATACGCTCATTATGTTCGATCGACGCCGACATGGCGTTCAGCATCGTCGTTTTGCCGGATCCGGTCCCGCCTGAAATGATGACGTTCATCCGTGCATTCACCAGACCCTGCAGGAAATCCGCCGCATGGCGTGACAGGGCATCACTCGCAACAAGCATGTCCATCGTCATCGGATCTTTCGAGAATTTCCGGATTGAAATGCTCGGCCCGTCGATGGAACAGGGGCGGATGATGGCATTGACCCGGCTGCCGTCTTCAAGACGGGCATCGACCCAAGGGTTGGCCTCGTCGATCCGGCGGCCAATGCGTGAGACAATCTTGTCGATGATCCGCAGCAGGTGCCGTTCGTCCCGAAAACGTACGTTCGACTTTTCCAGAACACCGAAGCGCTCAATGTAGACG
The DNA here is from genome assembly GCF_040811725.1 of Sulfitobacter sediminis. Taxonomy (NCBI): domain Bacteria; kingdom Pseudomonadati; phylum Pseudomonadota; class Alphaproteobacteria; order Rhodobacterales; family Roseobacteraceae; genus Sulfitobacter; species Sulfitobacter sediminis. Next base: position 10,483 of record NZ_JBFNXX010000037.1, on the reverse strand, counting down.
TTCTTGTGGCTGTTGACCAAGATATCGTTGACCGTCGGGTCGGCCAGCAAGGGTTCCAGCGGGCCAAGGCCCAGCACTTCGTGCATCAGGTCGTCTAGCAGGCGCTTGAATTGCTCTGAACGCAGGGGGGTGCCTTCCTCGTTGAGGAAGTTGTTGACCAGCGTGGCCACTTCGCGGCGCAGCTCATCGGTTTTGATTTTGTCAATGACAGACAGGTTCAACCTTTCGAGCAGCGCATCATGCAACCGGCTTTTCAACTCCAGATACTTATGCAGCTCCGCCTCTTCCTTGTTGGGCTCCGCGATGGGTTCAAGCAGAGAACGCGAAGAAAGTTCGATCACGTTCTTGTGGTCGTTCGAAGATGATTTGCTGAAACTCTTAAACATGACACACCTCCGGTTTATGCGTTCATTTGCGTAGCATGTGATTTTTGGGTCTGGATGACTGTCTTTGCCACCTGACGAATTGCCCGCGTTAGGGGCGACCGCTTTGACACCTCGTTCAACGGGACGCCTCGGTCGATCGCCGCTCTTGCGGTAGGGACATCCTGCGGCAGCCAGATATCAAGCGGGCGCTCAAGCACTTTTGCGGCTTCAACGTGGTGCCGCCCTCTTACCAGCGGCTTCTTTTCGTTGTTGATGACGATCTCGATCGGCAAGGACGGGGCGTCTTCTGTGTAGAATTCGATCAAACGCCGGGCTTGATGAATGGAGGGCACCGCACTGTCCGTCACGATGTAAAGTTTGTCGGACATTGTCATGATGGGTGCGACCCAATTGACGAGTGCCATGGGCACATCCACGATGACATAGTCGAAGTCAGAGGAGAGAGCCGTCAAAATCGCATTGATCTGCGCCGATGTGATGGCCTCCAGCGGCGCGAACTGTGATGGCGCGCTTAGAATGCGGACGCCGTTCGCGGCTTCTGACATCGACTGTTCAAGGAAGACTTTGTCGGGGATGACTTTGTCTTCCGCCATCTGGTAAAGGCCATCGCGTGTCGGCACGTCGAGGAACCCCGCGACTTTCCCGAACTGAAGGTCGAGATCGAGGATGGCCACGCGGTTCGTCGACTTTTTCTTGAAGGTTCCACGTCGATCCAGCAAAGCATCCGCCAGGTTTACGGCGAAGGTTGTCCCACCAGCACCACCGCGAGCGCGGGCGACAGTTAGTATTTGCGCGTGTCGCGCGGGCTTGAGCTCGGCCAGTTGCGGGCGCTCAGCCACGAAGCGCTTTTGCAATTGCGCGACCAGCTCTTCGGGGCCCAAAGTGTCAGGGAACACATAATCAGCCCCTGCTTGGGTAAGCTTTTGTGCCACTTCCAGGGAGGCGCTTGCATCCGTCACTGCGGCGATCTGGGCCTTACCAGAAGCATTCCCCCGAATTTTTTCGAGGGCATCAATATCCGTCAGGTCTCCGGCTTCGGTGCGAAACAGGATAAGGTCGTTTGCGGCTGAGAGCGAAAGCGCTTGACCGTTTATCGCAGACAATTGTTTGGGGACTTCGACAACGCCGTATTGATTTTTTTGGGTCAATGCGGCTGCCAAACTTTCGGAATTGGCTTCTTCAAATCCGACCAATGCAACCGAGATTCTGTCTTGTGCCATCAATTTTCTCCTTAACCTTGCTCACCTTGATTCAAATCTTCACCCGGCAAAGACACGCTCATCGGCGGGTAGGGAATATCGGCACCCAACCCTGCCACTGCGGTGCCGCCGCCAAGGGCAACGAATGCGGAAAGCGGTGATACAAACTGGAAGCTTAAGTTTTGCAGTTCGACCGTTACGACCGGGACATACGGCCCGCCCAAGAACCCAAGATTGGGGTCATAGGAATAGCTGAATCGCAGATTTTCTGGGGTAGCGCCCACGGGCAGCGCGCCTCTGATCAGTGGCCAGATCTCTGCCACGGTCGGGTTTTGAAGAGCTCCCGGGCAGCTCACGTCCGCGACAGGGCGGCAGACGTTACCTGCCGCATTACACCGTGTCCCAAAATTTTGTCCGCCGCCGCCGTCTTCTGGACGCAGATGGAATTCAGGCAAATTGACCGCATTGCAGGCCACAGGACGTACCGTGGCGACCCGGGTCGCCACATGCATGGCCTTTTCGGCAACGACATAGTGAAAGGCCAGGCGTCCGAAGTCGATCAGCCCAAAAAAGAGGAGTAGAAAGAGTGGCAGGACCAATGTGAACTCGACAAGGGTTCCGCCTGCGTCATCCTTGGCAAACCGGGCAGACAGGCGATGCAGCGTATGGAGTCGAACGTAAGTCATGTTCCAAACACCCGACTGCTATCGGTGACTGATGTTGTGACGTTTGAGATCGACTGGCCGGCAAAGGTGAATAGGCCAGCCATCGGGAAGGTGACCGTCAAACGCGCCCGAACCGAGACGACGCCAACGTTTGTGACACGGAAACCTGCGTTGCCACAGCTCAAGCTTGGAGAAACCGTGTCAATCGTAATGCCTGAGGGGAAGATCGCGTTCCCATCGACACGCTTGCGCACAATTTCTGCTACCGTACCAGTCCATTCACTCACCGAACCAGAGGTGTCACAGATATTGGAAGGGACTGAGCGCGACAGGTAGCGCGTCGCATCCCGCACGCCCGCCGCAGCAGCCTGATAAGACCACATCAATCGTCCACCTTCGATGATGACCGCGAATACCAACAAGAGCATTGGCAAGAGCACCGCGAATTCGACGAGCTGCGTCCCGCGTTCATCGCGACCAAGGCGTCTCCACGTATGTGTCATGACCCGCAGCATCTGCACATTTCACCTGTAAAGCTGAACAACGTCGTGGAAGGTGGCGCCAGCGATGCCGCCCCCGCCTGTCCCGCCTGCGGATCCCGCAACTTCGCCAAAGATCTCGAAATTCGGCGGGGTCGCACCGTCTGTGCCAGCCGGCTCCGTCAGGAAAATCTTGAAGAACTCCCTGACTGGCACGTCCTGCTGCGCACCGGAAATCGGATTTGCGTTGCAATCAATGCCGGCGGCAATCACGACGCGGCGTTCCGGATCGTTGGTCTGATTGACTGAGCACATGGGCCGCCCCGTCTCTTCTCGCCCGGTTAGGATCGGCGCATTTGCGCCTGCAGCGGCGATCTCTGCGAGGTAGTATTCGTATCGGGTCCCTGCGTTTGGATGGGGGTCTTCCCCGGCTTCCAAGATACCATTGGCATTGCCATAGTTCCTATCGACGTATTCCGTCCTGTCCCACGCACCATTTCCGATACGGCCACAGGATCCATTGATGATGCAGGTGTCCCGCGGCAGGCCGACCGTATCATTGGTTGTTGTTTCGTTGCCGCCGATGCACTGGTTCCCGCCCCCTGCGTTGCCGCCATTACCGCCACCAGTATCTGGCTTGATCCCCTTGATCACGTTCGGGGCAGGGGCGTAATCGGGATCGTTTCGTTTGTTATTGACGACGGCACGGTAGATATCGAAGCGTACGTTAATGGCCGCCTCGAAATTCCCAACCTTTTGACCGGGTTCAATATCAACGCCGCGCATTGAAAAGCACTGCGTTATAGAACCGACAGCACCCATCAGACAGGTGTCCAACTGAACGCCACTGAGGCCGTCGCAAGGTCCTCCATCATCGACCTTGATTTTTGCGGGGTCCAGAAAGCCGAAATCGCCGGGCCCCCAGGCAGACCCCTGACCGCCAGAGCGCAGATGGAGCATATCGCCAATGTTGCTGTCAGCATCATAACCCGCGCTGGGAAGGCAGAACATCAGCGGCGTTACATCGCATGCAAATTGCGTAAAGCCAGCGACAGCGGTTGCAGTGATGGTATTGTCTGGTCCATCAGTCCCGCTGAGAGCGACAAAGGCCGCGCCAAACGTAAGATCAACTGTTTTGGTAACGGCTTTGACCCGCACATATGCGGCATCTCTTGGATTCGTTGTCGCGCCAGTCATGGTGTCGGTGTCTGCCTCGGGCAATTCCGAGAAAAACGTCAGCGTAAAATCGGTTGGTCCAAGCGCCTGCCCGCCCGCTGCAAAGGTTTGGTAATCGCTCACCAGCGTATTGGCGGCCAGTGTTGCGCGGGTGATCGAGTCTAATTCCCCGTCCAGTTCCCCGGCGGCGGCAAGGGCCACATGATCCACATAGGATTGCATTTCGGTCTGCGTGATGTTTATCCGGCCGAGATCGAACGACATGGCTACAAGCCCAAGAAATGCAGTCAGCGAGACGCCCCAAATCGCGAGGATTGTCCCGCCTTCGGCCTTAAACAAAGCCCTTATGCCGCGCGGCTTGCGCACTTTAGTTAATTTCCTCAACCTGGCGCTCGTTTCCGCGACGCACGACAATCTGACGCTTCGCGACCTTCTCTTCGAGCGGTGCGTCCTGCAAAATGTCGCTGAGTTTGATCAGGCTCAGTTTTTCGCTGACTTGCGCGTCCAAGTTGCGCAGGGTCAGACTGAGGGTTCCTGCCTTCTGAGCCAGCGCAAGACGCTGACCTTGCTCGGCTGTCACGGCAACCGTGACGGTGCGCGCAATTTCAGGGGCATCCGATTGTTCATCGGCCTGCTGATCCACGCCGACGACCTTGATGTGCTGCAGGATCGTGACAGCGCGCAGATTGTCGTCTCGCCCTTGTGTCAACACGACGTCCACGTGGTCGCCGGGCGTCACAAATCCGCCGACAGCCGTTTCCGCAGAGACTTTGATTGCCATAGCCCGCTGGCCCTTGGTCAGGGTCTGGACGATTGTGACCTTTTCTCCAAAGTCAGAGATCTTGTTGGTCAGGATCAGTTCACCTTGTGAGATGGCCCGCTTCGCTCGCCGCGGTTCACCACCACGTTCAGGCAGCAAAAGTTGAGCATCCGAAAAGACACCGTTAGGTACAGCGTCTCTGGGCCAGGCGATTGTGTTCAACATGTGCGCCTCAAGTGCCTGGCCAAAAGCAATGTCTTGGCGCGCCACGATCACATCGACCAATTCGGATTGAACAGACGGCGAAGCGACCCGGTTTTGGCCACGTTCGATATATTCCCGTGCAAGGTAGACAGAACCGCCCGCGACCCCGATCCCGAGAATGGTCATAAAAATTGCTCCGACGCGCATATTGGGTCTCCTTGAAAAACCAAGTGTGTTTCTTAGGGCAGATCAGTCCGGCATTCGGACGCTGGCCGCGCCCATTGCGTCACCGATGTTTGTGCCGAGGTTCGCGTAAACAGCGACAGCGATGCCCAGCACAATCGAAAGGCCTATGCCGTATTCGACGAGGGTGAGCCCATGTTCGTCACGTTGTAGCTGTAAAAACACTCTATACATGGCAGTCTTCCCCTGGGTGCGGTGGGCGGCTGATTAGAGAGTGACCGCCCACCGGTATCCGGCGTAACGGATCAGTCCGGCATCGCATTACTTGCAGCACCCATGGCACCAGAGATGTCGCCGCTCAGCGTAGTCATGGCTACCAAGGCAACGCCTAGGGCAATCGACAGGCCGATGCCGTATTCAACAAGTGTCAGGCCCTTTTCGTCGGACTGCAGACGAACCAGTGTTTTCAGGACGAAGTCGGTCATTAGATGTTCTCCTATTGATCAATGACATTTCCCTACCATTTGGAAATTCAGCCAAATGACCTTCGTATCTTGGGGGGTCTTGTGATCAGCCGCCTCGTCCAAAAAGTGCAGTTTTGCATCTTATCGTTGCAAAACCGCGCGTATACCGACGGAAATGAGCCAATCTCGCGTCTGAATCATGGGTCAAAAGATCGCCAAAAAGGTGATTCTCCTGTGGTGTTTACGCGGGGTCGGCTTCTGTGAAAAAAGTCATCTGCGGGGCAAAGCAGACGTTGCCTCGGATGAAGACAGCGCTGAGTGGCAGCGAACCCCTTTACGCGGTCATCCGACTATTTCGCTCAGATGTTTCAGGTGAGCCCCGAGCAGACCCGCCAGCATATGGACTTTTGCTGATTGATGCTCTCTCTCAGACCTTCAGACAGGAAACAGGTTTGCTCTTCTCAGACTGACCCTCCATTGTAGAGAGAGCTCAGAATAAGTTGGAATCTCTATGGAGCGCCGCCTTGCTGCCATCCTTGCCGCGGACGTTGTAGGCTACAGCCGTCTTATGGGGGCGAATGAAGTTGGAACATTAAATGCTCTGCGCGAAATCCGTACTGACTTGATCGAAGAAGCGGTCGCGAGGGAGGCAGGGCGCATCGTCAAATTGATGGGCGATGGTCTACTCGTGGAGTTCGCTAGTGTTGTGAATGCTTTGAGCTGTGCGCTCCAAATTCAAGAGAAAATGACTGAGCGTAACATCGGTGTTCCGGAAGACAGGCAAATCCGTTTTCGCATCGGTGTTAATATCGGCGATGTACTGATCGAAGATGGTGATGTTTTCGGCGACGGTGTCAACATCGCAGCCCGCATAGAGGCTCTCGCCCTTCCCGGTGGAATAGCCATTTCTGGTGCAGCTCGAGACCAGATCGGCAACAGACTAGAGGTCGGCTTCAAAGCAGCAGGAGACCAGACACTCAAAAATATCGATAGAGCAGTACCAGTCTTTCACGTTCAGCCCTCGAAACCATCGATATCGTCAGAATCGACAGCGACGGCTGACATTCCGTCAATTGCCGTACTGCCCTTTGCAAATATGAGTGGAGATCCCGAGCAGGAGTATTTCGCTGATGGCATCACTGAAGACCTGATCACCGACCTATCAAAGCTTACTGGCCTGTTTGTCGTGAGCCGCAACTCGGCCTTTGTATACAAGGGCCGTCCCGTAAATTTGGTTGACGTGGCTCGAGACCTTGGTGTGCGAAACATTCTGGAGGGCAGTGTTCGAAAAGCCGGTAACCGTGTGCGAATTACTGCCCAGCTGATAGATGGGATCACGGGTGGCCACCTTTGGGCCGACCGATACGATCGTGAAGTTTCCGACATATTCGACCTTCAAGACGAGATTACGAAAACGATCATCGACCAGTTGCATGTTCGGCTATTGGACAAGGAACTCGACACATCAGCACCGACGGAGAACGCAGATGCGTACAATCTCTATCTGAAGGGCCGCCAGTTCTTTCACATGCGCGCCAGGAAATACTTGGAAAAGGCGCGACAACTATTCCTTGACGCGTTGCAACATGATCCTGACTACGCGCGTGCGTATGTTGGTCTTGCTGAGTGCGAAGCGAGGCTAAACGATTGGCATGGTACCACCTACGCGATCGAGGATATCATTGGGATGGGCAAGCGAGCCATCGAACTTGAGCCAAATTTGGCGGAGGCACATGCAGCGTTGGGCTTGGCGTTTCAGATTTCTGGGCAGAATGACGCGGCAGTGGGGTCCTATCGTAAGGCTTTAGCTCTCGATCCGCTTTGCTATGATGCGCATCACAATTTTGCGCGATACCACCGTGGACAAATGGACCACGAGCAAAGTGCGTATCATTTCACTCGAGCTCTCGAAATCAAACCTGACGACTATCGTTCCCCACTCTTGTTGCTGAGTGATTTGGAGGAACTCGGACGTGTAGATGAACGTGATCGATATCTCGAAATGGGCTTGAAACGCGTCGAGGAAGCTGTTCAGCGGCATGCCGACAACCCTGATCCGCTGGAGTTGGCCGCGTCTGTCGTGGCGAGTTACGGTCGAACGGATGAAGCTCGCGAGCTATTGGCGCGCGCGCGAGCAGTTGACCCAGAAGGCCAATCGACAAATGGCTATAACGTCGCATGCATCTACGCGCTGCTGGGAGAACCAGAGACAGCGCTGGATTGGTTGGAAAAAATCTACCCTGGTCTTGGGCACGTTCAACGAGAATGGTTGCAAAACGATCCAGACTTTTTTTCGCTTCGCGACGATCCCAGATTTCAAAGACTGGTGACTATTTCAGAAGATAAGGGTGAAGAACATTAGTCTGCTCTGTCCGGCTTGTGTTGAAAAAACTCCGCAACTCGAAATTTGCGTGGACGACCCCGAACATTGTTCTTTCAGATCGACCAATAGGAAACATCTGCGCAAAGGAAAATTCGCGCCGTTCGAAAGCGGTCTCTCACGGACTAAGAACACACCTCTGCTTCGCCCTTTTCCCGGAACTCAGACATAAGCCAGTTCTGGCCCAAGGCCTGCTTCTCTCAAATACAATCATCTATCGGGCAAAGCAGATGTTGCCTGGGATACAAACAGCGCTGAGTGGCAGTTTTTCGCCTTTACGCGGTCTCCGACTTTTTCGTTCAGATGTCTCAGATGAGCTCAAAGCGACGGATGTCGCGGCTTTGCGGGGCTGTCCAAAGCGGTTTTGATCAAACCAGATTTCAGATTAAACGGGCCGCCACAATCAAAAATTGCCGCCGGTCCGGGCGCGAGGTGCCCAAAACACTACGCAGTAGGCCCTGAAAGCCATCGTTGCACAAATTGACGTCAACATAAGCAGGACGGCATTCTACCTTAGGAATGTCGGTTTACATATTACCGGGTTGGGAACCGGTCAGGTAGCTTCCGACGCCGTCGCCGACGCTGTCGGTCGATCCGTTGATGACAGTAACGATTGTTCCCGCCAACGTCACGACTAGTGCAGTAATAACGACCCAATCAGCTGTGACGGCCCCGTCTTCGGAGTACAGAAAGTTCCGTAATTTGTTTCGCATCACAAGCCCTCAACCTCGGTTTTCTTTTTGGCAGCGACAAAGAAGGGGTCACGTTTTGTCCCGCAGAGCGTGACCCCATTAGCCTTGGTCAAGCTTGTTCACCAAGCCTATTAAAGGTTGGGGTCACGGCCGTCCATGAAGGTGCTGGTGTTCGCGGTCAGGTTCGACGCGCCGGTCTCGATGGACGTGTAGGCTGCGACGGCCAGGCCCACAACAGCAGCGGTCAGCACGACCCAGTCAACAGTCACGGCACCGTCTTCGTCGCGGCGGAAGTTCTTGATAAAGTTCATCATGGTATGTTCCTCCAAGGATCATATAGGTTTGGTTTCCAACCCCGCCGTCCTCTGTGGCCGCTGTTTCTTTCAGATGGCTAGCTGTCCGACTTGGTATGACGCTATATAGACGGAGAAATGTGGCATGTTTCTGGCCGCAAATGTGGCTTTTTTATATGCGGTGCGGATTGGGCTAAATACAGGACACTTCGTAGAAGTTGGCGGTGGCTTTCGTGGAACCGTGGTGAACAAGGCTGCCCGGATTTCCTCTCTCGCCGATCCCGGAGGAATCTTGGTGTCAAATGCTACCAGAGCTATGTTGGGAAACTTATGAGAGTCCGAGTTCGGCTCAGCGTTTAGATGTTCAGTCCCGGAGTGTGATGGTTCAATGATGTGTCATCACCGACGGGAGAGATTATGGGACAAGTACTTCACGGCTGCGCCACGACCACGCACGCGATCGGAGCTGCAATACAACGATCGACGGCTTCGAACGCGGAGCTGGGCAGAACGTATGGTTTGAATCCGAAAACGGTTGCGAAGTGGCGCAGGCGAGACGTTGTCCACGATGCGGCGATGGGGCCCAAGGAGTGCCGATCAACTGTCCTGAGCCAGGAAGAAGAGGCCTTGGCAGTCGCCTTTCGACGGTAAACGCTTCTGCCACCTGATGACTGCCTCTTCGCGTTGCAGGCGACCATACCGCATTTGACACGGTCGTCACTACACCGCCTGTTTCAGCGTCACGGCATCAGCCGGTTGCCCGACGTTGACGGATCAAAACCCAAGAAGAAGTTCAAAGCCTATCCTATTGGCTTCTTCCATATCGATATCGCCGAGGTTTGGACCGAAGAAGGCAAGCTCTACATGCTCGTGGCCATTGATCGCACCAGCAAGCTTGAGTTCGCCGAACTGCATGAACGGATCACCAGGCGTGATGCTGAAGACTTTCTTCGCCGCCTGATCGATGCTGTTTCTTACAAGATCCACACCGTGCTAACCGACAACGGGACCCATTTCACCGCCCCCAAAGGCACCAGTTGGACGGCAGCCGAGGTCAAGAAACTGATTGCGGAAAAGGCGCGGTTCCGTTGCGACGGTTTTGTTCTGGCTTGTGCCCAAAACAACATCGATCATCGCCTGACCAAACCCAATCACCCATGGACAAACGGTCAAGTCGAACGAATGAACCGCACTATCAAAGAGGCGGCCGTCCGGCGATATCACTACGAAAGTCATGAGCGACTTCGCGATCATCTCAAGACATTTCTCGATGCTTACAACTTCGCAAAGCGTCTGAAGGCACTCAAAGGACACACGGTGTATGAATTCATCACCGAGAAGTGGACATCAGAGCCGGACAGATTCAGAGTTCATCCAAACCATCTCATCCCGGGACCAAACATCCAGGTGATACTTGGTGCCTCAAGTTAAATCAGAAACGCAATAGTAATGATTTCTTCCGTTACCGTTCAGCCACAGAGACGACTGACTCACCCAAACAATTTTGCTGATTGATTTCAGAGGCTTGATTTTCCATCTATTGGAGATAAACCACCGGCTTCCAGCCGGTCCGCTTCAGCGTCTTCGTTGATGATCTCTCCT
>NZ_JBFNXX010000312.1:0-216 GCF_040811725.1 Sulfitobacter sediminis | reverse complement strand
CTCCACTCTTAATCAGAGTGAATCAGCGGCAGACCAACCAATCAACGGACTTTTTCAACACCATCTCCGCTCAGCGGCCATCCAACCCGCCCCTCAATCCTCCGTATGCGTCAGCTTCGGCACATCCGACGCCCCCGCCGATCCCCGCCCCGACAGCGACGGGTTCTCCATGAAGAACCGGTGGCAGTTGAACGTGAACTGCCCCTCCTGAAACGC
>NZ_JBFNXX010000311.1:0-217 GCF_040811725.1 Sulfitobacter sediminis | reverse complement strand
GTGGCAAAGAGCACCGCGCGGGCGTCCAACAGCGGCAGCAAGGCATGTGACAGGTCTGGGTCTGCTTCGATGATGGGGCGCACCCTCTCATCAAAGGACGCCTGATCGATACGAGATGGCAGGCGCAACCCAAAGATCCGGAACAGCCCGCGTATCTCGTTCGCCAGATCAATGCATTTTCGCTGAACTGCCTTTCGACTGCTCAGTAACGCACGGA
>NZ_JBFNXX010000310.1:0-221 GCF_040811725.1 Sulfitobacter sediminis | reverse complement strand
TCTGGGTCCAGTTCGATCGCGCGAGAAAGATCTTGTCTCGCCAATTCCGAATCTACAGGGTTCAGACGATGCTTCCGGGCCACGCCACGCAAAGCGAGTTCATAGACGTCCAAGGTTTCCGGCGGCCGCCTCAGAATTTCGCCCTTTTCGATTTCGCGAACTTCGGAGAAAAGAGAACCGACAATCCGTTCGACGATGTCGTCCTGCGTATCAAATACGGT
>NZ_JBFNXX010000036.1:0-19028 GCF_040811725.1 Sulfitobacter sediminis | reverse complement strand
CCGCACCTCCACTCTTAATCAGAGTGAATCAGCGGCAGACCAACCAATCAACGGACTTTTTCAACACTATCCGGACAGACCTGCCGTCGGGTCTATGACCCTGAGTGACCGCTCTGCGCGCTTCGGTACCGCGTCGAACAGCACCTTAGCCGGGGGGCGAAGCTCGTTGCGATAGATTGCGATGCTTAGCACGCAACGCGAAGCGAGCATTCCCCGGCCAACGGGGATGGGTGGATTTCCGAATGAGCGCTGGCGTGTGGGCCCTGAGACGGTTGCAGATATCCGCACTGGGACTGGAATTGATCGCAGGCATCGCACGGATCGTGCGCTTCGGTATCTTGGACGTCTTTCACCTTATCGAAGAGTAAAAGGGGCAATAAGCATTCGAACGCGGAGCACGCGCGTCGCCCGGCCGGACTTTTTGAAGGTCGCGATCGACCGGACCAAAAGTGGCAATATTGGGCGCATGTGTGCCGGATTCACTTCGCGCCTGCAGGACATGTCGTATGTCGAGGCGTACGACCTAAGTGGTTCGCGACGCGACCCCCTGTTTCCTCGACAGAACGATGAGGGCCAGTCCCACAACAAAGGCAACCAGCGGCACGAAGGGTAAAGAGCTCATCAGCAGCAACGCGATTGTTAGCCGTGCCAGGCAAGCCATGGTTCCGAGCCGGGCAAGGTCAAATCGGGCGAAGACGCTGGCCAAGAGATAGAGCGCAAGGGAAAGGCGGCAGATCAGCGCGACGAGCGCAATCCAATCGACGCCCGGACCGTAGCCCGGCAGGTAGGTGACGGGGCCAGCGGTTGTTTCGGGGCTCAGCCTTGCGGCTTCGATAAGCAGCAGCTCGGGATAGAAGGCAAAGACAAAAGGGATGACAAACATTACGATCCCGGAACGCACCGCCGAGAAGCTGGTCAATATCGGATCGGCACGGGTGATCGTGGAGGCGGCATAGGAAGCAACCGCAACCGGCGGCGTGATGGCACTCGCGCAGGCAAAGTAGAAGATGAACATATGCGCGGTGAAATGCGCGATCCCGAGCCCGACAAGCAGCGGCCCCATCAGGAGTGCCGCGTTGATATAGGCAGGCACGGCGGGCATGCCCATGCCGAGAAGTACCGCCAGCAGCATCGCGACCGTGAGCGCGGCAAACTGGAAAACGATGGGTGTGCCGCTGGCAAGGTCCAGCGCCTTGAGCCAGCCGAGAATGTCCAGCGCCACGAAATTTGCGAGGCCCGTGAGGTTGAGGCTGATATCAATGACCGAAACGGCAAGGAACATCAGGTAGAGCATCGAGATCGTCACACCGGCATCGGCAAGGGCGTCGATCAGAAGGCGCGGTTTCGCGCGGAACGCGGGATCGAGAAACAGCAGCGCCGCCAGCAGGATCGCCGCCCACCAGCCGACACTGCCCGCGTCGCCTGCGGTGTTCTGAAGCAGTTGCATGATCCAGGGCAAGTCAGTGGCGCGACAGGAGGTTCCGATCTGCGCGATCTCGGCACCCAGCAGGCGCGAGATGGGATCGCAGCCGATCGCGTCCTTGGGGATCAGCAGCAGCACAACGATCAGCGCGAGCGGCAGGAAGATTTGCAGCAGGTGTATCCGGTCGCGTCCAGTCAGGCGCATTTCGGGCGTTAGGTCGCGCACAGGCTCAAGCCCCAGCTTGCGGCTTTCGAAGACAACCGACAGGAACATGCAGAAGAAATAGGCCAAGGCCGGGATGGCCGCCGCGATGGCGACTTCGCGGTAGGGGACGCCAGTCATGGAGGCCAGGACAAAGGCTGCGATGCCCATGATCGGCGGCATGATCTGCCCGCCCGAAGAGGCCGCCGCCTCAACGCCTCCGGCGTAGACCTTGGAAAAGCCCCGCTTGACCATCATGGGGATCGTCAGCGTCCCGGTGCCCAGCACGTTGACCACCGGCGTGCCAGTGGTGGTTCCGAACATGGCCGAGGCGACGATGGCCGCATGGGCCGGACCGCCGCGCAGATGCCGGGTCCAGAGGAAAGCCAGCTTGATCAGCGTCCTGCCACCCGCCGAGACGGTGAGCAAGGCGCCCAGCACGACGTAGGGGAAGACCGTGTTCAACATGATATGGAGGAACTGGCCGAGGAGCCCCGACCCCTGGTTGATCAGCAGGTCATGCACCCTGAGCCGCCCGTCTGCGAGCGAGCGTGGCTCTCCGCCCAGGGGTGTGATGAGGTATTTGCTCATCCCGTCGGCCCCGAAGAAATACCAGATCAGCACCGTGCCCACGGCGTAGAGCGCCAACAGGATCGACACCATCACCAGCGACAGGCCCCAGACCTCGGCGTTGAAAGCCAGGAAAACAAAGACCGCAAGTCCCACGATCAGAACCAGCCAGGGCCCGGTATCGTTGAGACAGCGGGGATTCTCGACACTCGTGGGCATGGGCAGGCCCATGGCAAGCGCGAGGTCTTGCTCGGCCTTGAGCGCGCGGGCGATTAGGTCGGCGCGTTCTCCGGTGAGGATATCCACGAGGCAGACGGCTTCGTGTTCGACCAGATACGTCAGGGAGATCGCACCCGCCGCGAGGATCAGGCCGATATCGAGCGCCAGTCCCAGACCGCGCCACAGCGGCGCGCGGTCTTCCCAGCGTTTTCGGATCGGATTGCTCAGGACGACGATGACCATCATCCAGAAGAAGACAATCGGGTAGAACCATTCGTAGGGAAAGCGCCTGACCCGCAGGTTCGGTGCTGCCAGCAGGTCTTGCCACAAGCTGTCCCAACCGGGGATCGCCGGGGTCGCATTGACCATGCCGACGATCACGAGGACAAGCGCCAGCATGTACGCCAGCGCTGCCTGCGTCCGGGTCTTGGGGTGCATGTTGGTGTCGGCCATGCGGGGTGTGGCTCCGGGGCGCTTGCCGTGCGGGCGAAGGCCGCTCAGGGCGGCCTTCTTTTCAGGGGTTACTTCGCGCAGTCAGGCAGGCTGTAGCCTGCTTCTTCCCAGGCGCGGACCGCGCCGGGGTGGTATGTCACCGGATTCGGCCCGCACATACCCGATGCCTTGGCTTCCAGTGCTTCCAGCCCGATGTTGCGTGCGAAGGGTGCCTTTTCGTAGATCTGGGGCAGCGTTTCGATATGCGCCTTGGTGAGCTGGTAGGCAAGTTCCTCGTCCATGGCGGCGTTCACGCAATTGCCGCCGACCGATCCGCGGGTGCGGAAGACGCCGTCGGGCTGCGTCACGATGGTTGCGTTCTCGCCAAGGGACTGCATCTGTTCCAGCGTGAACTCCACCGGGGCCGAACCGGGGGCGGCCAGCAGACGCTGCATCGCCTCGCCCTCCCAGATATCCTGCGGCACCGACCAGAAGGTCATCTTGCCGGCGGAAAGCGCCTGAAGCGGACGGTCAGAGGGGATGTATTCGGGCAGCAACGCCGCCTCGGATGTCCCTTCCGTGATCGTTGTGGCCATCTGCGACCAGTCGCTCTGGATACCCTCGTAGCCCTTGCCGTCTTCCAGCCCGGTCACCACCTGGATGAGGCCGCGCGCCTCGGCGGTGGCACCGCCGCGCGGCGGCCCGTTCAGGATGCGGCGGCCTTCGAGCCCGTCCCAGCCAGAAATACCCACCGTGTCATAGGCATAGAGCGTGTAGACGCCGAAGGAATAGGGATAGAGGATGCGCAGATTGGCAGCGAGTTCAGCGCCCTTTTCCGGACCCATGGCGGCATAGGGGCCGACACCCTTGGACATTAGGAACGGCAGGATGAAGGGGCAGATGCCGATATCGGTGCGCCCTTCGGCCACCGCCTGCGTGGCGTTCGCGCCGGTCTGGCCCAGCGTGATCTGGATATCGGCAAGCCCGCGCTCGGCGGCGACTTCGGCGAGGTGGGCGATGGTCAGGTGTACCGCCGTGCCGGGGGCCGAGGTCATGGCGGTCAGGTTTTCAGTGGCTTGCGCCTGAGATACCGCAAGTGCGCCCGTGGTGAGCGCCGCAATCAGGGTCCGTTTCATCTGGTATTCCTCCCTTGAAACTACGTCCTTTGTGGTGCGTCCGGCACCAGTTGCCGCCCTTGGCAGGCTGTTTGCCGCTGGTCGCCGGATGCCGTTCAGTCCTTCTTGATAGATTTCTCGAAATAGGGCACCGGCGCAATCTTTGCGCGGATGCCGGTCACCTCGTGCGCCTCGACACTCGCGCGGCGGGAACCGGGTTCGCCCCACATCAGCGTCACCTCACGCCCGATCTGCGCCTCTGCGGGGTCGATCAGCGCCGTCGACAAAAGCGCGCCCGCGTTCGACGAATAGGAAAGCCATTGGGACGAACCGATGGTACGCCCGTCGACCTGCACCGCGTCGTACTGGAAGGTCGCATACATCGGGATCGGCAGGGCGAGAAACTTGGTCCTCGGACCGTCGATGCGCAGGGACTGCTGCAGCACGCGGAAGACGTCGTCGTTGTTCCATTCGAGCGTGACCTTGGCGCGGGGGGTGTCCGCCTTGCGCTTCATCAGCGCGTCACGACCATAGAAGTCATGTTCGAAATGCACCAGCCGCCCATAGCCAAGCTCATAGGGTTCGGTCAGGTAGTCGGTCAGGTCGTCGGATACGAGGCTTCCGCCCAGCGAGGCGTTGCCCTCGAAAGACTTTGCCGAGAGCCATTCGCGGAAACCCCTCGTGTCTTCGCCGCGGAAGATCGCCGGGAATGGTCGCGGCATCCAGCCGCTTTCCTGTGCCGCGGTCGGATAGGTCACCGCACCGGCCTTGCGCAGGCCAAAGGCCGCACCGGCCTCCTCGACGCGGGCACGCACGGCGGCCTGCGCCTCCCACGGCCCGTAGATCTCGAAACCCGGCTGACCGGCCATGCCGTGGCGCAGGGCGCGCACCGTCTGGCCCGCGATCTTGAATTCGCCGACATAAAAGAACTTGATGTCGGGCAGCGGCCCTTCTGCCACTTCACGCACCAGCGACAGCGCGTTCGGCCCCTGAAGCTGAAAGCGGAACACGTCGCGGCGTTCGCGGGGGACGATCATGTTCTCGTCGCGCGTGGCCTCGACCGCCAGATCGGTCTTTTCCGCCTGGTACTGCAGCCAGTTGGACGCGGTGGGCGGGCCAACGACGCGCAGGAAATCATCCGTCTCGCAAAACAGGATGGCGTCCGAGATCATGAAGCCCGCCTCGTCCACCATCACCATCTGCTTGGCGCGCAGCGGGTGCAGGTCGGACAGGTTGTTGGTCGCAAACCGGGTGACGAATTTCTTTGCATCGGCCCCGCGAAGATGCAGCTCTGTCATGTGGTAGGATTGCTCGAAAAGCACCACGCCCTCGTGCCAGGCGCGCTGTTCGTCGCGCCAGTTGGTGAATTCCGCCGGGATGCCGGGAAAAACGGCGTGTCCCATGGGCGAGGCGCGGAGCATGTTGAGGACACCGCCAGAGGCGTCGATCTTTTGCTGAAGGCTGGTCATTGTGTCGTACATCCCTTGCGATAGGTCTTTCATGTCATCTGGCCTTTCATCTGGGCCGGCAGCCGTGGCGGAAAGGGATCACGCTCACGTTGCGGCCAATCTCGATGGTCATCAGGTCTTCGGCCACGAGGACGAGGCCGTCGTATTCCGCCGCCACCTCGCCGATCATCCGGGTGATTGGCATCGGATCGGGCGGGAGCAAGGCCAGATGGGTCAACATCCCGAGCTTGGGCCGGGTCTGGGCAAAGACGCGCCCGACTTCCTCCGGCGTCGCATGGTGGTCGATGGCGATCTTGGCCTTGGGGTTCTTGGCAAAGGTCTCGGGCGTCCCGGCGGCAATCTCGTGCACGAAAACATCCGCCCCCTGCGCCTGCGCGATCAGGTTTTCGTTGTAGCGGGTGTCGTGGCTGTGCACGAAGACGTGGCCTGCGTATTCCACCCGGAACGCATAGGCGGGGCGGATGAAGTCGCCGTGATCAACCTCGATGGCGATGATCCTCAGGCCGCCACGATCAAAGACAACGCCCTCGCTCTCATAACTATGCGGGACGATGCGCATGTGCTCGGGGTCGATCTCGCTGTCGGCCACGCGGATATTGCGGTCTGGCCGGGAGGCGATCCAGGCGCCTTCGGCAATATCCTCAACGCCCGGAGGGCCGTAGACATGCAGCGGGCCGCCGCGGTTGGAAAAGGGCTGCTGGATGGTGCCTGTCATCAGCAGGTCGAAGATGCCGCTGTAATGGTCCGAATGGTAATGTGACAGGATCACCGTGTCGGTATGACCGACCGGGAAGCCCATCTGCGACATGCGGATCACCGTGCCGCGCCCGCAGTCGATCATCACCTTCTGATCGCCCGCCTCGATCAGGGTCGAGGTGCCGAAGGCGTTGATATCGGGATTGGGAATGCCCGTGCCCAGCAGGGTGATCCGCAAAATGTCCTTCTGAAGATCCATACCGATTCCGCCCAGAGTTGCTGCGTCGGAGATTGTGCTGGATCAGGTGTACTGTAAAATTCTAATATCTTAGGCAACCATTCACTTCTGATATACCTATGGATCCCAAACACCTGATGCAGCTCGCCACCATCGTCGAGCTTGGCTCCCTGACCAAGGCTGCGCAAAGGCTCAACACCACGCAGCCGTCGCTGTCGCGCGTGGTCAAGGTGATCGAGGACCGCGTCGGCGGCGCCGTCCTGCGGCGCGACCGCTACGGGGTCAGCCCCACCGAGATCGGCGCGCGGCTGGCCGAGGACGGGCGCGAGATCATGCACCGCGCCCAGCGGGCCGATCTGTCCATCGAGAAATGGCGGTCAGGCATCGGAGAGCTGCGGGTCGGCGTCGGCCCGATGCTGGCGACCACGATCATGGGTGATTTCCTCGCCGGGTTGGTCGGCACGAGGATGGGCTATGGCCTGAAGATTTATTGCGAATATGCCGCCCGGCTGCTGGAGCGGCTGCACAACGACCAGCTCGACGTGGCGATCATGCCATACGATCTCAACCGGCAGGACGGACAGTTGATCCGCGAGACGCTGTTTCAGGATCGACTGGCGATTTTCGTCGGGCAGGACGATCCGCTCGCCGCCGCGCGCGAGGTGCCTCCAGCCGCATTGGCGCAGCATAACTGGATTTCGGTCGGCGAAATCTCGGGACTCTTCGACGTGACCCGCGACACGCTTGACCGGCTGGGACTGCATTCGGTGACGCCCGCATTGGAGAATACCGGGGACGTGACGATGACCTTCCGCATCCTCGAACGGACGCGCTCTTGCTGCATGCTGCCGTTCCGCGTGCTGGGGACATTTCAGGACGATTTCCGCATCGCCCCCGTGGACCTTTCTGTGGAACTGCCGCTGCGCAACGTCGGCTTCTGGACCACGCCATCCATGCGCGACCGACCGGAGTGCATCGATTTCAAGAAACGCCTGTCAGGATATCTTGAGAAACTGCAACTGTTCTGAGCCCCGCATGGCACCGGAGTCCCCAGAGCCAATCCAGCGCCCCTACAAAAGAGAAATGCCTTTACCGGGAATGTTCGATGGAGCTCGGGACCGATCCGCCCTCCCACGACAAGACAGCGCCGAGGGGCGCCCGAGACCAATTCCGTCATGAGCGCCCCGATCCGGGATCTTATCTGATCCCCTGCCCGGCTTCTTGTCCGCTTCTCAGGCGTGTTCGGCGCGCACGATGGCGGCACCGTCGGCCATGGCCTTCATCTTGCCGAAAGCCACGTTACGGGGAAGGTATTTCAAACCGCAGTCGGGGGCCACGACCACCTTGTCGGCGTCGACATAAGGCAGCGCTCGGCGGATCCGCTCCGCGATGATCTCCGGTGTCTCGACCGTCATGTCCGACAAATCCAGCACGCCGACCATGATTGTCTTGCCGCGCAGTTCCTCAAGCACGGAGGTGTCGAGGCTGGATTGCGCCGTCTCGATACTGATCTGATCGCAGGTGCAGGCCTTCATCTGCGGCAGGAAGGAATAGCCCTCCGGGCGCTTCTTGGTCATCGCGGCATAGCCAAAGCAGATGTGCACCGCCGTGGTGCCTGCTGCCCCTTCCAGTGCCTTATTGATCGCTTCGATCCCGTAATCGTTGGCGATGTCTGGCTTGGCCTGCAGCCAAGGTTCGTCCAGCTGAACGATATCGGCGCCCGCGGCGAACAGGTCCGCCATCTCCTCCTTGACGGCCTGGGCATAGTCCATCGCCAGCTCTGCGGTCGAACCGTAGTAGTCGTTCTGCGCCTGCAAGCTCATCGTGAACGGGCCCGGCAGCGTGATCTTGACCTTGCGGTCGGTATAGGCGCGCAGGAATTTGAGGTCCTCGACCTCCACCGGGTGTTTGCGCGCGACCGGGCCGACGATCCGGGGCACCGGTACCGGGCTGCCCGAGCGCGTGATGACGGTGCCGTAGTTGTCAAGGTCCAGCCCGTCGAGCGCGGTCGCAAAGCGGTTGGAATAGCTTTCACGCCGGATCTCTCCGTCCGTGATGATGTCGAGGCCCGCCTCCTCCTGCTCGCGGATGGCGACGCGGGTGGCGTCGTCCTGAGCTTCGGACAACAGGTGTTCAGGGATACGCCAGAGTTCCTTGGCGCGGGTGCGCGGCGGGAACTGGCCCTTGAGTTTCTCCCGGTCGATCAGCCAATCGGGTTGGCAATAGCTGCCGACAAGCGTCGTTGGAAAGAGCATTGTGTTTTCTCCTTGAGAGCCGGACGCGGGTAGAGCCGCGCCCGCTGGGATGGGAAATCAGGCGAAGAGGTCCTGTGCGACCCCTGCTTTTTCGAAGATGTAGTCGCGGCTCTGCTCCAGCTCGCGCCGCAGCTTGTCCATGTCGTGGCCCAGCAAATTGCCCTGCCATTTGCGGATCTTGCCGGCAACCATGACCGTATCGACGTTCGAGCGGTCCATGAGTGTGACAACCGCGCCCGCGGCATTGTTGAGCGGCGCGACGTTCATCGCCTCCGCATCCAGCAAGATGATGTCCGCATCCTTGCCGGGCGTGAGCGATCCGGTCTTGCCGTCAAGGCGCAAGCCCTTGGCGCCTTCGATGGTCGCATGGCGAATGGCATCAGCGCAGCGCATCAGCGCGGGGTGGTTTTCATCGCCCGACAGGGCGCGTTCGTTCGCCCGCATACGCTGCAGCGTCACCAGTCCGCGCATCTGCGTGAAGAAATCCGCTGACATCGTGCATTCGACGTCCGAGGACAACGATATCGACATACCGAGGTCGAGGGCCTTCTGGATCGGCGGTTCGCCGTGGCGCATGTGCATCTCGATCGGCACGGAGAGCGAGACATGCGCACCCGCATCGGCCGCTTCCTTCCAGGCGTCATCTGTCATGCCGGTCATGTGGATGAAGATGTTGTCGGGACCGAAGACGCCTTTCTTGGCCAGTTCGTCGAAGGTGGGGGTCATGCCGAAGGTCGTCACGACATGCAGCGCTATCTGCAAATCCAGTTCGCGCCCGATCTTCCACATCTCCTCGTAGCCCTCGATGTAGATCTCGCCGCCCACGACCATGCTCAGAAGCTGATCGTCCGAGCTGAAGTACTGTTCCCGGATTCGGCGCGCGCCGCCGGGGTGTTCCTTGCCTTCCCACCAGCCTTCGAAATAGCCGAAAACCCCGCGCCGCCCCGCGTCGCGCAGGCCTTCGATGGCGGCGTCGGAATGGTCGGCGGAATGGTGGATTTGGCTCACGTCCATGACAGTCGTCACGCCAGCGTCAAGCTGGGCCAGGCCGCCGTAAAGTTCGTTGATATAGACATCCTCGGGGCGGTAGTGCTGTGAAAAGCCGAGCAGCATCGCCTCGTAGTAGTTGCGCGCATTCTCCGGCTTGCCGTCGTTCACCACGATGGCGTCGGCGAGCGATGACCGCAGACCGGTTTCAAACTGGTGGTGGTGGGTGTCGATGAATCCGGGCATGACGATCTTGCCGGAGGCGTCGATGACATGGGCATCAGTCGCCTCAATGTGCGCTGCCACCTCCACGATCTTGCTTCCTTCGACGAGGACATCGCCCTTGGCGAAATTGCCGACTGCATCGTCAACCGACATCACCACGCCGCCCTTGATCAGCAAACGGGTTCCCTTTTCGCCTGACAACTCGGGCAGCGGGGCGCCGGTGATCTGCGTCGTGGCGGCGCGCGCGGCGGCGGTGCCAGAGGCGGTCTCGGACGGGGCCGCGTGGGTTCGCCCGCTGATGGCGTGCATCGCCCCTGTCGAGGTGCTGTTGCAAAGTCTGCACATGGTTCTGTCTCCTCCCAGAAATGCGTCTATCCGCTGAGCACCAAGCGCAGGGTCGGGTAGCGGGTCAATTGAAGCGCGATGTGAGAGGCCGCCTGCCGCAGGGCGGGCAGCCTTTCGGTCACCAGTTGTTGGGGCGTGACAATGCCGGTGTAGCCCGATGTGTTGAGCGCCGCGATAGTGGTGCCGTCCCCGTCCCGGATCGGCACGGCCAGGGCCGTGATGCCATAGTCAAGCTGATCGACCGTGGTTGCATAGCCTTCCTGACGCGCTTTCAGGATTTCCTGCCGCAACGCGCCGCGATCCGTACAAGTCTTTGCAGTCAGTGGCTTCGGTTCGTAGGTTTCCAGATAGCTTTCCAGCTCGCCGTCCGAGAGACCCGCCAGCAGCACGCGCCCCATCGACGTGGCATAGGCCGGATAACGCGCGCCCGGCACAGCGGCTGCCCGCCGCGCGCGCTGCACGGAGAGGTGCGCGACGTAGATCACGTTCTCTCCGTCCAGTGTGCCGATGGATGAGGCGTCTCCGAACTGATCGACCAGCGCGCGCAGGTCTTCCTGCAGTATCTCGTCCACGCGGGCGGTGAAATAGAAGGCCGAGCCAAGCGCCAGCAACTTGGGCCTGAGGTGAAAGCGCTTGTCCTTGCGTCCCACGTAGCCAAGCGTTTCCAGCGTCATCAGGGACCGGCGCGCGGCGGCGGGTGACAGGCCCACGCGCCGCGCGACTTCCGACAGGGTCATTTCCGGGTTGGCCGCATCAAAGCATTCGAGGATCGCGATCCCCTTGGCGAGAGCCTCGACGAACTCTGCCGGTTTTTCCCGATCCTCGGCCAAGATCACCCTTCCGGCGCCAGCACGAAATCGAAGGTGCAGATGGCGTCAGGCTTTTTCTCCAGCTGATAGCCGAGGGCCTCAATGTCCTTGTCCTTGGCGGGTGCGACCTTGGCAATCAGCGACCTGCGCACGCCGAAAACCGCGTCGTTGTCGAGGTACTCCATGTTCTCGAAGAACACTTCGGTGGTGATCGAACTCATGCCGGGCGAGCGCACGATGTAGTGCAGATGCGCCGGCCGCCAGGCATGCCGGTTGCCTGCCCGCAGCAGTTTGCCCACCGGCCCGTCATAGGGAACGGTGTAGGGTTTGGGCAGAACCGTGGTGTAGTAGAAACGGCCATTCTCATCGGCCTCAAAGACGCCGCGCAGGTCGAACTTGTCCTGACCCTGCTCCTGCTCCTGGATGGGATAGGTGCCCGCCGCATCCGCCTGCCAGGTGTCCACGATCGCACCGGGGAGCGGGTTGTGCAGCGTGTCGGTGACAGTGCCATGGACCAGAATGCTCACGCCGTCGCGTTCGTCCGACAGATCACCGCCAAGCTGTTTGCGCGGCGCATCGTCCAGATAGAAGGGTCCGAGGTTCGATCCTTCGGTCGCTCCGCCCTTGGTGTTGATCATGTCGACCAGTGCGGAGAAGCCCAGAACGTCGGACAACAGGATGAATTCGTGGCGTTCTGGCGTTGATATCTGGCCGCAATCATAGAGGAAGTTCAGCACCGTCATCCACTCGTCATGGGTGACCTGGTTCTCACGGGTGTAGTCGTGCAGATGGTCGAGCAAACCGTGCAGAAGTTGTTCAAAGCGGCTGTCAGGCTCGGTCTTGAACGTCTTCTTTACCGCTTCCGTGATGGTGAACTGGTTGATATCCCGCATGGTTTTCCTCCCTGACGTGACCTTTGCGCGATGCGCGCCATATTTGACTTGACGTCAGGCTAGTCCGCCACATAATTTTCGACAAGAGCAAAAATTTTCGCAGTGCGAAAAGGAGCTATTTATGCGCATCGGAAAGCAGGACCAATCCTTCACCGCGATCGCGACCTCTGATGCAGAGAGCGTGACGGTTCGTGGCTATGACCTCTGCGACGAGCTGATCGGCAAGATCAATTTCACCGACTATTTCTGGCTGCTTGTGCTGGGCGAAAAGCCCACCGAAGCCCAAAGGGACATGCTGGACGCCTGCCTTGTGGCGATTGCCGAACATGGCCTTGTGCCATCGGTTCAGGCGGCGCGGATGACGCTTGCCGCCGGCCCCGATGCCTGGCAGGGCGCCATGGCAGCCGGTCTTCTTGGCATGGGAAGTGTCGTTGCGGGCAGTTCCGAGACAGCGGGCCGCTACCTGGCGGAAGTGATCGCCAAGGCTGAGGCTGACGGCACCGATATCGAGACCGCGGCTATCGCCAGCCTTCAGGAGCACAAAGCGCAGCGCCGGAAGGTCGCTGGGCTCGGCCATCCCCAGCACTCTGCGGGCGACCCCCGCGCGGACAGGCTGCTTGAGATCGCCGATGATCTGGGCGTGTCGGGCAAATATATCGAAACCCTTCGTGTTCTGGGCAAGCATGCCACGGGCATCATCGAACGGCCCTTGCCGATCAATGTCTCCGGGGCGATCCCCGCCTGCATTCTCGACGCGGGCTGGCCGCTCGATGCGCTCAAGGCCGTGCCGCTGCTGGCGCGCACCGCCGGTCTTTCCGCGCATCTGTTCGAAGAGGCAGGCCGTTCCATCGGCTTCATCATGTCGCACAAGGCCGACCTTGCCATCGACTACGACGGCAAACCCTCGTCACGTCATTCCACGGCAGCGGAGTAGATCATGGTCAAGATACTCAAGGACATCCGCGTCATCGAACTGGGGACCTACATCACCGGTCCCGCGGCGGGCATGCACCTTGCCGATCTGGGTGCCGACGTGATCAAGGTCGAGCGCCCCGGCACCGGCGATCCCTTCCGCGCCTTCAAGGGCGGGCTCTATTCGCCGCATTACCAGACCTACAACCGCAACAAGCGCTCCATCGCGCTTGACACCAAGGACCCTGCCGACCTCGCCGTGCTGCATGACCTCGTGTCGACGGCGGATGTTTTTATCCAGAACTTCCGGCCCGGCGTCGCCGAAAAGCTGGGGGCCGGAGAAGACGACCTGCGCAAGGTGCGCCCCGACCTGATCTATTGCGCCATTTCAGGCTTTGGCACGTCGGGCCCGTCCCGCGACCGGCCCGCCTATGACACGGTGGCCCAGGCGGCGAGCGGGTATCTGCGGCTTCTGACGCCGCCGACGAACCCCCGCGTGATCGGCCCGGCCATCGCAGATGCGGTCACCGGCCAATACGCCGCGATGGGCATTCTCGCGGCGCTGATGGAGCGGTCGAAGGCCGGCAAGGGCCGCAGGCTGGACATCTCCATGCTGGAGGCGATGTGCCACTTCAACCTCGACAGCTTCACCCATTACTATTCGGTTGGCGAAGTCATGGGACCGCTATCGCGGCCGGTCGTGTCACAGTCCTACACCTTTGAATGTGCCGACGGGAAATGGATCGCCCTGCACATGTCCTCGCCCACCAAGTTCTGGGAAGGCTTGCTGGCCGCGACAGGGCAGCAGCAACTCAACGACGATCCGCGCTTTTCGGAGCGACTGGAGCGGATCAAGCATCAGGACGAGTTGATCGATCACTTTACACCGATCTTCAAATCCAAGGCCCGGGATGCGTGGTGTGACCTGCTACTGACCAACGAAGTGCCGCACTCTCCGGCCTACGATTCGAACGAGGCGCTGGAGGATCCGCAGGCGCGGCATCTCAACATCAAGATCGAGGTACCGTCGTCCGAACTGGGCACCTATACCACGGTCCGTTCACCCTACAATTTCGACGGCGCGCCGGAACTGGACGTGCTGCCGCCGCCGGTACTGGATGAACACGGCGACGAAATCCGAGCGGAACTGACCCGAAAAAAGGCGGGCTGATCAAGAGTTGCGACCAATTTGCAAGGGGAGGTGCAAATGTCCGAAGATAATCCGAAATCGGTGCCAGCAGCGGCGGTGCTGGAGGCCTCAAAGGGCATGCTCCAGCGCCAGCTCTTTGCGATCTTCACTACGCCCACCGACGGGTTGGGACACGTTTTCGCGAACATCGAAGAACATTTGCAGTTCCAGGTCCAATTGGAAAAGGATGGAATCCTTTACGCCGCAGGCCCGATTTGGACGGATGACGAGGAGAGCTGGGAAGGCGAAGGTTTGGTCGTGGTTAAGGCAGCATCGCGCGCCGAGGCCATCGCCATCGCCGAACGCGACCCGATGCACAAAGCGGGCGCACGGTCCTTCAGGGTGCGGCCCTGGCTGATCAATGAGGGGTCCGTCACGATCACACTGAACAACTCAAGCCAGACCTTCACGGTCAAATAACGGTACTCAAGGGGAGGAAACCAATGAGAATTCTGCAAAGCGCGTTTGTCGCGGGGATGCTGGCGCTGCCAGCCTACGCGCAAGAAACGATCAACCTGACCGTGGCATCGAGCCACCCGACGGTGGTGCCCTGGGTCGGCATGATCCAGACCCACTTCATGGCGAAAACCGATGAAATCCTTGCCGAGGGCGGGAATTACAAGATCGAGTGGAACGAGGCCTTCGGCGGTCAGCTCTACAAGGCCAACGCCACGCTGACCTCGGTCGAGGAAGGCATCACCGATGTGGGCTGGGTCTTTTCCTTCCTCGAGCAGGCGAAACTGCCGCTGAGCCAGGCGTCGTCCAACGCGCCCTTCTCGACCTCGAATCCGGCCCTTCAGCTTGAGGTGCATCAGGAGTTGCTGGAAACCAACGAGGCGTTCCGCAACGAATGGGAACAGCACAACCTCAAGGTTCTGGGCCTGACCGGTACGGACCTTTACGATATCTACCTCAAGGAACCGATCACGGGCATCGACGACATCGACGGCATGAAGATCTCGGCACCCGGCGTGCTGGGCAACTGGCTGCGCGGCACGGGCGCCAATGCTGTCGACGGCGCCCTGACAACCTACTACACGGACGTCCAGACCGGCGTTTCGGATGGTGCGTTGACACTGGCGCTGGGCGCATTGCCGATCAAGCTTTACGAGGTCGCGCCCTACATCAACCGCTTTGACGCCGGTGGCGCATTCTCGGGTGCCGTGGCGATCAACCGCGACAGTTGGGACGGGCTGCCCAAAGAAGTACAGAACGCCATGATCGAGGCGGGCAAGTACTACACCGCAGAGCACGGCAAGGACCTTGTGGCGCGCCATGAATTCGCGCTGAACAAGATGGTCGAGATGGGAGCCACCATCGTAGACATGCCCGAAGGCGAGCTGGTGAAATGGGTCAACAAGATGCCCGACGTTGCCGGTGATTGGGCCGCCCCGCTGGAAGAGCGCGGCATCCCCGCACGGGAATTCCTCGCAGCCTATCTGGACGGCCTGCGTGCGCGTGGCGAGACACCCGCCCGCGACTGGGACAAGTAAGGTCTCAAGTTGAGCACGCAAGACGATAACCGCACCTCTCCCTCGGGGGAGGTGCACGAAAGTCGGCTTGAAGGGATCTGGCATCGGGTCGTGGAAGCCTTTGCTGCCCTCGGAACCGTTCTGATCGGCGTCCTGATGGTGATCATCTGCGCCGATATCGTTGCGCGCAATTCGATGGGGGCATCACTTCCGCTCGTGTCCGAGGGCGGTGCGCTGCTGGTCGTCACCTTAGTCGCTTTGCAACTAGCCGCGACGGTCAGGGCGGGACGGTTGGCACGCACGGAGGTTTTCATCGTCCCCTTTGCCCATCGATTTCCGACCGCTGGCGCGATCCTGAACGGGTTTTATGACCTTGTGGGGGCCGTCGTGCTTGGGGTGATCGCCTGGGCGTCCATCAGGGTCGTGGGAAAGGATATCGCCGCCGGTGAGTTCATTGGCGTGCCGGGCCTTGCAACGCTGCAGACCTGGCCGTTTCGTGTGCTGATCCTTGCAGGTTTCGCCATCGCGGCGATCGAATTTGCCGTCCGTTTGATCGCGGCGCTGCGCCGGGCGACAGGAAAGAACCGATGACCCCATTCGATATTGGTGCCATCGCCATTCTTGTCCTTGTCCTGCTGATCCTGATCGGCATGCCGATTGGCATCGGGATGCTAGCGACCTCCTTTACCGCTGTGGCCTTTATCCGGAACGAAACGGTGTCTGTCCGGATGATGACGCAGGTCGCCAACGACAGTCTGGAGGAGTACCTTTTCGCGGTCGTGCCGCTGTTCGTGCTAATGGGGCTGCTGGTGACCGTCTCGGGCGTGGGCAAGGATACCTTCGACGTATTCCAAAAGCTCCTGAATCGCATCACTGCGGGTCTGGGGGTCGCCACGGTCTTCGCCAACGCGGTCTTTGCGGCCATTACGGGCATCTCCATCGCATCGGCCACCGTTTTCAGCCGGATCGCCGTACCCGAGATGCGCCGGCACGGGTACACCAACCGTTTCGCGACCGGCGTGGTCGCCGGGTCGTCGGTGCTGGGCATGATGATCCCGCCGTCGCTTCTGATGATCGTCTATGCGGTTTTGGCGGAGCAGTCTGTCGGCCGCATGTTCCTTGCGGGCGTGGGTCCGGGCATCCTGCTGGCGCTGGCTTTCACGGTGACGATCCTGATCCTTGCCACGACCCGGCGCAGCTTTGTCTTCGAAAGCGGGGACGAAGCGGCATACGAAGACATCGGCCTCATGGAAATCGTCATCAAGGCAGTCCCGATCCTGTCCCTGATGGTCCTTGTCCTCGGCGGCCTTTACGGAGGGTTCCTGAACCCGACGGAGGCGGGGGCGGCCGGCGCATTTGGCGCCCTTGTCATCGCGCTTTTGCGCAGATCGCTTGACCGCCAGACGTTCTGGCGCCTGCTGGTCGAGACCGGCCAGATCACGGTTTCCGTCCTCTTCCTGATCCTTGCCGCCACGTTCTTCAGCCGGATGCTGGCTCTTTCCGGGGTGCCCCGGGAACTGGCCGAATTCTTCCTGTCGGGCGATATCGGCCCCTAC
This sequence comes from Sulfitobacter sediminis, assembly GCF_040811725.1. Lineage (NCBI taxonomy): Bacteria > Pseudomonadati > Pseudomonadota > Alphaproteobacteria > Rhodobacterales > Roseobacteraceae > Sulfitobacter > Sulfitobacter sediminis. The sequence continues at coordinate 2,022 of NZ_JBFNXX010000036.1, read as the reverse complement.
GGCTTTCTCTTCGCCTACATCGTGCTGATCGTGGCGCTCGGCTGCCTGATCGATTCGATCTCGATCATGCTGATCGTTCTGCCCATTGCCCTGCCCGTCGCGGATGCCGCCGGTCTGGATCTGATCTGGTTCGGCGTCATCACCGTGATCTCGGTGGAAATCGGGCTGCTCACCCCGCCCTTCGGGCTTTCGGTCTACACGATCAAGTCCGCGATGGACGATCCCGACCTAAAAGTCGGCGAAATCTTTCGCGGGGCCGTGCCGTTCATCATCGCGATGCTCGTCACCCTTCTCATCATCATTCTGATCCCCTCAATCGCGACCTGGCTTGCGAGACTCTGAACAACACGAGGTACAAATGTCCGAACTTCTCATCATTCCGGGGAGCCTGCGCGCCGCATCCGCATCGCGGGCGACCGCCCGTGCGCTGGCCGAGCGTCTCAAGGACCGGGCCACCTGCACCATCGCGGACGTGGGCAAGCTGCCCCATTACAACGCGGACGTGACGGACAACGCGGAGGTGGACGCCTTCATCGCGCAGGTCGCGGCGGCGCGGGGCGTGATCTTCGTCACGCCGGAGTACAACTACAGCGTCCCCGGCGTGTTGAAGAACGCCATCGACTGGGCTTCGCGCCCGGCATTCGCCTCGGTCTTCAAGGACAAGCCCTGCTTTGTCGTCAGCGTCTCGGGTGGCGCGCTTGGCGGGGTGCGGGCGCAGGCGCATCTGAAATACATACTCGGCGGGATGCTCGCCCATGTCCCGGCCGCCAAGGAAGTGGTGATCCCGCTTGCGAACAACAAGGTGAGCGACGGGATGATGACCGACGAAGACACGCTTGCCTTTGCGCTGGCCGAAATGACCACGTTCTTCGACATCTTTGGCTGACTTTTCCGAACACCACCCCGAAGCAGAAGGGAAAAATACATGCGCTTAGCGAGTTTCACCCGCCCAGACGGAACCCGGTCCTATGGCACGGCCGAGGGCGATCACATCCTGGACGCAGGTGCCGTCCTGTCCAAAAAGTACGAAGACCTGAAATCCGTCCTTGCCGCAGGCGCGGTTGCCGAATTGGCGGGGGTCGGGGAACCTGTCGCCCTCGATGAGGTCACCTTCCTGCCGCCCGTGCCGAATCCGGAGAAGATCCTCTGCATCGGGCTGAACTACCTGCCGCACATTCTCGAATCCGGTCGCCCCCACCCCGAATATCCCTCGATCTTTACCCGCTATCCCTCGTCTATCGTCGGGCATGGTGTTCCGATCGAACGGCCTAAGGCCAGCAGGGAGTTCGACTACGAAGGGGAGCTGGCCTTCGTGATCGGCAAGGACGGGCGCCACATCTCGGAAGACGCGGCCTGGGACCATATCGCGGGCTATTCCTGCTTCAACGAAGGGTCGATCCGTGATTACCAGAACCACACGACCCAGTTCTGGCCGGGAAAGAGCTTTGAACGCTCAGGCTCGATGGGCCCGTGGATCGTGACGCCGGACGAAGTCGGGGACATTCGCGAGCAGACGTTGACCACGCGGGTCAATGGCAACGTGGAACAGAACGCGCCGATCTCGGACTTGGCCATCGGGATACCGGAGATTATCGCCTACGCGTCGACAGTACTCACTTTGCGCGCAGGCGACGTGATCGTCACGGGGACACCTGGGGGAGTAGGTCGCTACCGAACGCCACAGCTGTTTCTCGAACCCGGTATGGATGTCGAGGTCGAGATCAGCAAAGTAGGTGTTTTGAGAAACGAGGTGATCGACGAAACCTCGAAGCCATGAGCGGTCTCCGAAGAAAGCGCGCGCCGAACCGATTGACCATGCGTCAATAGTGCAAACCGATTGACACGGCGCGGCGCGGTCCTCCGGCATTTTCAGATCACCGCGACCAAAATCAACGCTGCACGGAGACGAGCGGAGCGACGACGTCACACCTTGCTGGTTCCGCCAGACGGGTCGTTCGAGCGGCCCGCGTTTCAGGAGGGGCAGTTCACGTTCAACTGCCACCGGTTCTTCATGGAGAACCC
>NZ_JBFNXX010000309.1:0-228 GCF_040811725.1 Sulfitobacter sediminis | reverse complement strand
ACTAGGCAGCACACCCATTAATTCTTGTTTAATCGTTCCGATTTGTGATTCAATCTCGAGCAAACATTGGGCGGGAGAAGACAAATGGCACGATCAGACATGAGCGATCTGGAATGGGAGTTCATCAAAGCTGTCTTGCCTAATAAAACGCGTGGCAAGAAGCGTGTTGATGACCGCCGCGTGATCAACGGCATTTTCTACGTCCTGCGCACCGGCATACCGTGGGCT
>NZ_JBFNXX010000308.1:0-229 GCF_040811725.1 Sulfitobacter sediminis | reverse complement strand
CTCGCGGCTGTGGGTGGGGGGGGGGGGGGTTGTGTTTTTTGGGGGGTGCGTTGGGGCGGTGGCGGCGGGGGGGGGGTCTGCGGGCCCCCCCGCCCGGCGGCGCGCCCCCCCCCCACCCCCCCCCCCCCCCCAACACCCCCCCCCCCCCCCCCCCCCCCCACAACACCAAAACAAACACAACCACCAAAACCCCACCCCCACCCACCCCAACCCCCACACAAACAACATA
>NZ_JBFNXX010000307.1:0-229 GCF_040811725.1 Sulfitobacter sediminis | reverse complement strand
GGGGGGGGGGGGGGGGGGGGGGCCGCGCGGCGCCCCCCCCCCCCGGGCCCCCCGCCCCCCCCCCCCCCCGCCCCCCACCCCCCCCCCGCCCCCCCCCCCCCCCCCCCAAACCCACCCCCCCCCCCCCCCCCCCCCCCGCCCCCCCGCCCGCCCCGCCCCCCCCCCCCCCCCCGGGCCCCCCCCGCCCCCCCCCCCGGCCCCCCGCCCGCGGCCCCCCCCCCCCCCCCCC
>NZ_JBFNXX010000306.1:0-228 GCF_040811725.1 Sulfitobacter sediminis | reverse complement strand
GACGGCGACAACAACGGCGGCGATAATAACGGCGGCGACAACCCCGGCGGCGAGAACAGCGGCGGCAATAACGGCGGCGTCAATAACGGCGGCGACAACAACGGCGGCGATAATAACGGCGGCGACAAAAACGGCGGCGAGAACAACGGCGGCGAGAACGCGGCGACAACAACGGCGGCGACAACAACGGCGGCGATAATAACGGCGGCGACAATAACGGCGGCGAGA
>NZ_JBFNXX010000305.1:0-229 GCF_040811725.1 Sulfitobacter sediminis | reverse complement strand
GCTCGGGCCGTCCCGCCAAGTCCCAGACCCGCTTGCCCGACCGCTTCGCCTCCAGATCCCACAGCGCGCTGTCCACCGCGTTCCGCGCCGCCCCGGCGGGCCGCAAATCGTAAAGCCCTTCCCGGCTCACGCCCTCAGGCCCCCCTTCAATCTGCGCCGTCACACTCTCCCGAGTCGCGTCATACCGCGCGTCTGGCACGCGTGCGCCCCCCGCCGTCGCACCACCCTC
>NZ_JBFNXX010000304.1:0-229 GCF_040811725.1 Sulfitobacter sediminis | reverse complement strand
CTACCGCGCCTACCTCATGGACGGCGTGCGCCCGCACAGCTGGTACCTCGAACGCCCCGGCCGATGGATCGCCGAAGAGGCCGGCGCCACCAGCCACCTGCCAACCGAAACCCTGCACCTCACTGACGCGGGCCTCTCCGCCACCCCCGGAACCCTCCCCGCCAGCATCAACTCCCCCGCCCACACGGGTGCCGAGGCGGGCGAATACTGCGCCATCGGGCGCGGCCCC
>NZ_JBFNXX010000303.1:0-230 GCF_040811725.1 Sulfitobacter sediminis | reverse complement strand
GGGGGCGGGGGGGGGGGGGGCGCCCCCGGGTGGGGCGCGCCCGCGGGGCCCCCCCCCCCCCCCTGGCCCCCCGGGGCCGGGGGGGGGGGGGGGGTGGGTTGGGGGGGGGGGGGGGGGGGCGGGGTATTTCGCCCAAGATCGGAAGAATGCACAGCTGAAGAGAAGGATCAGGGATAAGGAATAAGTTGATGATCGAGAGCTGCGCGGCGGCGCCCGCCCCCGCCCCCCCC
>NZ_JBFNXX010000302.1:0-230 GCF_040811725.1 Sulfitobacter sediminis | reverse complement strand
GCGGCCGCCCGGTTGTGGTGGCGCTGGCGGGCTGCGCGGCCGGCGCGCCCGGGCGGCCCGCGAGGCGCCGGCCGTGCCCCGCGGGGGGGGGGCGGGGGGGCGGGCGGGGGGGGGGGGCGCCCGCCCGCCCCCCCCCCCCCCCCCGCCCCCCCCCCCCCCACACCCCCCCCCCCCCCCCCCCACACACCCCACCGCAGGCGCCGACCGGCCGCGGGGCGGGGAGGGGGGGG
>NZ_JBFNXX010000035.1:0-19307 GCF_040811725.1 Sulfitobacter sediminis | reverse complement strand
AGGAGGAGAGATCATCAACGAAGACGCTGAAGCGGACCGGCTGGAAGCCGGTGGTTTATCTCCAATAGATGGAAAATGAAATACAGGCATCAAGCCTTCAAAGGAGAGCAGAATGATAAAGAACAGACTACAGGCCTTTTTCCAGAACGAAAGCGGCGCCATCACCGTCGACTGGATCGTGCTGACCGCGGCCGTTGTCGCCCTTGCCGCCGTCACGATCACTGTCGTTCAGTCCGGCTCCGAAGGGTTGGCAGAGAACACGGGCAATTACATCTCATCCCACCCATTCTTCTAAGCGGGACCTCGCAACGCCGGTCCACGGCAGCAACATACTTCGAGGTGCCGACATCGTGCGGCGGGTACACAAAGTACCCGCAGCCTTCTGTCGCCTGGAGGGCCGGCACGGCATCCCGCACGATCTTCTTCGGCAAGGAAGTCGCGCAGAGCGCGATTCAGGCGGGAACCGCTTCGGCACCGGGGCGTTGGGCAGCGTAACGAAAGGAACCTCCCATGCCCAACATCTACGACGCCATCAAGGCAGACCATGACCTGCACCGCTCCCTGCTGAACGAACTGCTGGACACCAGCGGCGACAGCACCAAGCGCCAGAACGCCTGGAAGACGTTCTACGAGGACGTGAAATCCCACGCCGCGGCCGAGGAAGAGACGTTCTATTCCAAGCTCATTTCCAAGACCTGGGGCCAGGACGCCGCGCGCCATTCGGTACACGAGCACCAGCAGCTTGACGATTTGATGGAAGAGCTGAACGAGATGGACATGTCCTCCCCCGGCTGGCTGACCAAGTTCAAGACGCTCAAGCACGATTACGAGCACCACATGGAAGAGGAAGAGGACGAGGTCTTTACCCGCGCGCGCGAAGTGATCTCGGACGAGGAAATCGAAGGCTACGGCGACCGCTTCGAGGCCCGCAAAAAGGAAGAGCGCGGGCTGATCGAGGAAAAGAAGGAAGACAGCCTGGAGGATTGACGGGCGCCTTTACGATGCGTTAATCATGTTCGCTCAATGTTCCTGTGCATAAAGCGGAAAGGCTTTTGATCTTTCTGTTGCACCTCAGCGGCAGGCACCGCAATATGTTGGATATGAGCGACAACCCGTCACAAGATTTGCGGAGCTTCCTGGGGTCCGACAAATTCGGTTGCGTCATGGCGGACCCGCCATGGCGCTTTACCAACAGGACGGGCAAGGTCGCGCCAGAGCACAAGCGGCTCGCACGCTATCCCACGATGACGGTCGAGGATATCTGCGCCCTGCCGGTGGCCGACCACCTCGAAGACCGTGCGCATTGCTACATGTGGGTGCCCAACGCACTGCTGCCCGACGGGCTGCGCGTGCTGGATGCCTGGGGGTTCGAGTATAAATCCAACATCATCTGGCACAAGATCCGCAAGGACGGCGGCTCGGACGGGCGCGGTGTGGGCTTTTATTTCCGCAACGTGACCGAGATCTTGCTCTTTGGCGTGCGCGGCAAGAACGTGCGCACTCTGCCCCCCGGTCGGCGGCAGGTGAATATGCTGCAAACCCGCAAGCGCGAACATTCCCGCAAACCGGATGAGCAATACGAGCTGATCGAAAGCTGTTCCTGGGGTCCGTACCTCGAGCTTTTCGGCCGCGGCAAACGCGACGGCTGGACCGTCTGGGGCAATCAGGCGGATGCCGATTACAAGCCGACGTGGAAGACCTACAGTTACAATTCAGGCGTCGCCGCTGAATAGATCCGGTTCCGCCGGCAATTCCTCGTCCGTCAGCAGGCTCTCGGGCAATCCAATCAGCAATAGCGGACAGGGGTTGCCCACCCCCCGGTGCACACGGTCCTCCAGCTTGGCCCAATGGGTCGTCGCCTGACCGAACTTGTCCGCCACGAACTTGCGCGCAAAAGCATCCGCGAAATCCGCGCCCCTGGCCACCTGCCGTGCCACCGCGCGGCGCTGTGCCGGGGTGCGCGCGGCAATGCCCAGCCGCTCCAGATCGTCTTCCGATCGCAGCCCGTTCGCCTGCATCCACCCGGTGATCCGCCCCATCAGCGCATTCTGCAGGCTCCGCCCCCGCGTCACCACCATCCCGATGCTGATCGCCGAGATCGCATGCAGCCGCTGGAAATTTTCCAGATCCCGGTCAAAGAACGGGTCCTTGTTGTTCCACTCGATCTCAAGCGCCAGCACCCCTTTCGGGGTCCTGCGCACATGGTCGATCTCGTGGCTGATCCCCTCGCGCGGGATGCCGTCAACGATGGTCTGAACCGAGAAATTATGCTTTTTCCAAGACAGATCGTTCAGCGCCCGGCGCAACCGCTGCGTCTGCCCGCTCTCGCCGCCCCCGCCGCCGATCAGTTCTTTCAGTGATATCCGGTAGCCCTCCAATGCACCGACAAGCTCTGCCAGCGCATCCGGAAAGTCATGGGACAGGATGGCTTCGGCATGGTTGCGGGTTTCGACATCGAACCCCGCCTGCCTCAACCTGTCCAACATCTAATTACTCCTGCGGGATCACCCGCAGCCCCAGTTCCATCAGCTGATCGCTTGTCGGATCGCTGGGCGCGTTCATCATCAGGTCTTCGGCGCGCTGGTTCATCGGGAAGAGGATCACCTCGCGGATGTTCATCTCGTCCGCCAGCAGCATCACGATCCGGTCGATGCCCGCCGCACAACCGCCGTGCGGGGGCGCGCCGTACTGAAACGCGTTGACCATGCCGCCGAACCGCTTGCGCACCTCGGCCTCGTCATAGCCCGCGATCTCGAAGGCCTTGAACATGATCTCGGGCTTGTGGTTCCGAATGGCACCCGACACCAGCTCATAGCCGTTGCAGGCAAGGTCATACTGAAAGCCGCGCACGTCCAGAGGATCGCCATTCAGCGCCTCCATCCCGCCCTGCGGCATGGAAAACGGGTTGTGCTCAAAGTCGATCTTGCCGGTTTCCTCATCCTTTTCGTAGATCGGGAAATCCACGATCCAGGCAAAGGCGAAACGGTCCTTGTCCGTGAGCCCGAGTTCCTCGCCAATGATGTTGCGCGCCCGGCCCGCGATGGCCTCGAAGGTCTTGGGCTTGCCGCCAAGAAAGAAGGCGGCGTCGCCGACGTTCAGGCCCAACTGCTGCCGGATCGCCTCGGTGCGCTCAGGACCGATGTTCTTGGCCAGCGGCCCGGCCGCTTCCATACCGCCCGCGACCTCGCCAGACTTCAGCTTGGCCTGCGCTTCCTTCACGCTGATCCCCATCTCCTGCGCCACGGAATCCGCCGTCTTTTCGCGCCAGAAGATATACCCCATCCCCGGCAGCCCTTCCTTCTGGGCAAAGGCGTTCATCCGGTCACAGAACTTGCGCGACCCGCCCGTGGGCGCCGGGATCGCCCGCACCTCGGTGCCGTCCTGCTCCAGCAGCTTGGCGAAGATCGCGAAGCCGGAGCCGCGGAAATGCTCGCTCACCACCTGCATCTCGATGGGGTTACGCAGGTCGGGCTTGTCCGAACCGTACTTGAGCGCCGCGTCACGGTAGGAAATCTGCGGCCATGTCTCGGGCGCATCCACCTTCCGGCCACCGCCGAATTCCTCGAAAATCCCCGCGATCACGGGCGACACGGTGTCGAAGACATCCTGCTGCTCGACAAAGGACATCTCCATATCCAGCTGGTAGAAGTCGGTCGGCGAGCGGTCCGCGCGCGGGTCCTCGTCGCGGAAACAGGGCGCGATCTGGAAATACTTGTCAAAGCCCGAGACCATCAGCAGCTGCTTGAACTGCTGCGGCGCCTGCGGCAGCGCATAGAACTTGCCCGGATGCAGCCGCGAGGGCACCAGGAAATCGCGCGCGCCTTCGGGCGATGACGCGGTGATGATCGGCGTCTGGAACTCACGGAAATCCTGCGCCCACATCCGCTTGCGGATCGAGGCCACCACGTCCGACCGCAGCTTCATGTTCTCCTGCATCCGCTCGCGCCGCAAATCGAGGTAGCGATAGCGCAGGCGCGTTTCTTCGGGGTATTCCTGATCGCCGAAGACCTGCAGGGGAAGATCACCGTTCACCCGGCCCAGCACTTCCATGTCGCGGATGAACACCTCGATCTCGCCGGTCGGAATCTTGGCGTTGATCAGGCTTTCATCCCGCGCCTTCACTTCACCGTCGATCCGGATACACCATTCCGAGCGCACCTTCTCGACCTCGGCGAACACGGGGCTGTCAGGGTCACACAGCACCTGCGTCACGCCATAGTGATCGCGCAAGTCGATAAACAGCACCCCGCCATGGTCCCGCACCCGGTGGACCCAACCTGCCAGACGGACGGTCTCTCCCTTGTTCGAGATGTTCAGATCGGCGCAAGTATGGCTGCGATAGGCGTGCATGTCGGGTCCCTTCCAAGGGCTGAATTTGTTGGCGCAGGTACACCTTTCCGGGGCGGGGAAGTCAAGGGCGGGAGAGATGCTGAGTAGGCGCAAAACAGGCGAAAACCGGTATCTGTCGCGACGGCAGGGGGAATGTCACCCAATGCGCACATCCCCACCGCGCCGACGGGGCGTTGCAGATGGCGGCTTCCCAAGGTCCGGGGGCTTTTGTACAGTGAAACAAATACGCCCTTTCACTTTTCAGGATGCTCCCCGTGTAACCGCATGAAGAATTCAAGATTCTCTTTGATCAGACCTTTTCTGCCATAAACCAATTACTCCAGATCACAGGTCAGCCTGTGATGTCTCCGGTCGGCAATGTTCTTGATCTCACGGTAGAGCAATACCTTGCGGTCCTGGCCGATGGCGAAGCGCGGCTCCGCGCAATCCCGACGGCGGAATTGGACGCGGTGCTGAACAATGAGTTCTACACCAACCAGCTCGACGCCCAATCTCTCGCCTTCATCACCGCCCTGCGGGACGGTGACTACGTCACCGCCTTTGCCCCACTGGAAGCAGCACGTGACATCACTGACGGGTGGCCGCCCTACACGGTGATGCTTTATGTGCCGGGACAAACGCCGCCACCCCCCGTCACCGGCGGCGGAGGTACCGGCGGGGGCACCGGCGGAGGCACTGGTGGCGACACGGGCGGCGATACAGGTGGCGACACTGGCGGGGACACCGGCGGAGATACTGCCACCGGAGTAGCCGCAGCATTGACGACCTATCAGAACGGGCTGAACAACCTGCTATGGTCCGAGAATGCGGGCAACTATGCCTCGCCCGTCTACAATGTGGATGAAAACTCCGGCGCCTGGGTCAGTACGGGCACCAGCCCCGACAGCGTGGGGGGCTCCTCGCTCGCGGAATTCTACGAACAATTAGGGCAGGCGGCGGCACGCGCAGTGCTGGACTACGTGGCATCCCAGCAATCCCTGGTCGACGCGCTTGAAACCCAAGGTGTCACCAGCACCACGCTTGCCGCTGGTGTTGGAACGGCCGAGGATGCAGCCGCCCAGGCCCTGCAGACACTGCAATTCATCGGTGCCCTCCTCGCCGACGGAAACTTCGACCCCGACAGTGTCGAGGCGCAGGCGAATGCCCAGGCACAGGCATTGATCGCCGCGCTGGAAGCCCTGCTGCCGGGCACGGAGGGCGCGCTGGGCGGTATGACCATCGGGTCGCGCAACTCCGACCCCAGCTTCACCGTAAGCCCGGATGGCAGCGCCACCGGAACGGAACACGGCGACTGGTTCTACCTTTCGAACAACGCCGACAGTTTCGACGGGGGCGCCGGCCTGGACATCCTTTTTGGCCTTGCCGGTAACGACGATCTGAGCGGTGGCGCGGATGACGACAACCTTTTCGGCGGCGCGGATGACGACACGCTGATGGGTGGTGCCGGTAACGATGGCATCCATGGCGGCGCCGGTGACGGGGATACCGCCGTGTTCAGTGGCGCGATGGGCCGGTACACGCTCCAGCTTTCAAGCGATGGCTCGGTGATCGTACAGGACCGCGCCACAGGCGGGGACGATACCGATACGCTGACCGGGATCGAAACACTCTCCTTCTCCGAAGGCGCCACGATCTTTACCGACGGCACACTCGATCTGTCGATCATCCAGGGGATAACCGGTCTCGACCAGGCGGAAATCGCCACCTTCATCGAGCTCTACATCGCCTATTTCAACCGCGCGCCCGACGCGCTTGGCCTTTACTTCTGGGGGTCGGCTTTTGCCAATGGCACCACGCTGGAGGATATGGCCGCGCTGTTCCTCGACCAGGACGAGACGCGGGCGACCTACCCGTCGACCCTCAGCAACCTCGATTTCGCCAACCAGGTCTATTCCAACGTTCTGGGCCGCGCGGCGGACGAGGACGGACGGGACTTCTGGGTCGGCCTGCTTGACAGCGGTGCTGTCGGGCGGGAAACCTTCATCCTCGAAGTGTTGAAAGGCGCCAAGGCAGACCCGGCACCGGGCGCAAGCCAGGCCTTCATCGACCTGCAAACGGGCGACCGGAGCTATCTGTCGGACAAGACCGACATCGGCACCTATTACGCCGTGATCAAGGGGCTTTCTGACGTCTCGGATGCCTCCGCGGCGATGCAGCTTTACGTGCGCGGCGATACGAATTCGATTCAGACGGCGGTCGCACAGATCGACCAAGACTACATCGCCGCCGCCGCCAGTGACAGCGGTGAGTTGATTCTTCAGGTTATCGGCGTGGCGGACGATCCCTTCGCCGTCTGACGACACCTTGCAGGTTCAAACAAAAACCCGCCCCGGGAAATCGGGGCGGTTTTTTCAGTTTCAGGGCTGCCGGTCTGGATGTCAGCCTTCGATTGCCGTGATCATCTCGACCCGCGTTGCGTGACGGCCACCTTCGAATGTCGCCTCCAGAAACGCATCCACGATATCGAGCGCCAGCCCCTCACCCACGACCCGCGCGCCCATGGCAAGCATGTTCGCGTCATTGTGCTGCCGGATCATCCGGGCCGAGAACGTGTCGTGGCACACACCGCAGCGAATGCCGCGTACCTTGTTCGCCGCCATCATGATCCCCTGCCCCGTACCGCAAAGGATGATGCCAAGACTGCAATCGCCAGAGGCCACGCGCCGCGCGGCGGCTTCGCCATGCTGTGGATAATGCGTGCTTTCAGGTGTCTTCGGCCCGATGTCCTCAACCTCCCATCCCTTTTCTGAGATATGGGTCGCGATCGCTTGCCGCAGGCCGATGGCGGCGTGATCGCTGGAAAGGACGATGCGTTTGGTTTCGGGCATGGGCGTTTCCTCGCAGTCTGGTCTGACGGGCGATGATCTTGCCGCCCGTCTGGCCTGCCCTTACGCGAAACCGGGGGGAAAACCCAAGCCTCTTTTTCAGCAACGCTACGGAATGAAGCATGATCGCGGAAAGCGCTGAGAAGAAAAGCCACCACGCCAAGTGCGAGGACAAAAAAGACTAGGCCGAAAACAAAAAACCGCCCCACAGGGCGGCGAAAACTTGGTTGCGGGAGTAGGATTTGAACCTACGACCTTCAGGTTATGAGCCTGACGAGCTACCGGGCTGCTCCATCCCGCGCCACTAAGTTATGTATGATCATCGAAGAGAGATACAAATCCGAGGACTTGCTAGGTTTGGCGATGACCTACTCTCCCACGTTTTAAAACGCAGTACCATCGGCGCTAAGGCACTTAACGGCCAGGTTCGGGATGGGGCTGGGTGTTTTGCTCTCGCTATGATCACCAAACCAAGTAAATCCTCGGACGTCCAAGTCACGCACGCTAACGTGCTGTGTATGCTTTTGATTTTATTTTCGATGCGCTACCGCTCCGCTGCATTAGCGCGGAAAATCTCGCTTCTACTGGATCAAATCAAGCCTATCGAGCAATTAGTACCGGTCAACTGAACATGTTACCATGCTTACATCTCCGGCCTATCGACGAGATGGTCTATCTCGGCTCTCAGGGATACCTTGTTTTGAGGGGGGCTTCCCGCTTAGATGCCTTCAGCGGTTATCCTGTCCGATCATAGCTACCCTGCACTGCCGTTGGCACGACAACAGGTCCACCAGTGGATCGTTCACCCCGGTCCTCTCGTACTAGGGGCAACTCCTCTCAAGTATCCTACACCCACGGAAGATAGGGACCGAACTGTCTCACGACGTTCTAAACCCAGCTCACGTACCTCTTTAAACGGCGAACAGCCGTACCCTTGGGACCTGCTCCAGCCCCAGGATGAGATGAGCCGACATCGAGGTGCCAAACACTGCCGTCGATATGGACTCTTGGGCAGTATCAGCCTGTTATCCCCGGCGTACCTTTTATCCGTTGAGCGATGGCCCTCCCACTTGGGACCACCGGATCACTATGGCCGTCTTTCGACTCTGCTCGACTTGTCAGTCTCGCAGTCAGGCTGGCTTCTGCCATTGCACTCAACGAGCGATTTCCGACCGCTCTGAGCCAACCTTCGCGCGCCTCCGTTACGATTTAGGAGGCGACCGCCCCAGTCAAACTACCCACCACACAGGGTCCCGGATCCGGATAACGGACCGCGGTTAGACATCAAGCAAAGCAAGGGTGGTATCTCAAGGGAGGCTCCACAGAAACTGGCGTTCCTGCTTCAAAGCCCACCACCTATCCTGCACATGCTTGGCCTGATGCCAGTGTGAAGTTGTAGTAAAGGTGCACGGGGTCTTTCCGTCTAACCGCGGGAAACCTGCATCTTGACAGGTAATTCAATTTCGCTGAGTCTATGTTGGAGACAGCGGGGAAGTCGTTACGCCATTCGTGCAGGTCGGAACTTACCCGACAAGGAATTTCGCTACCTTAGGACCGTTATAGTTACGGCCGCCGTTTACCTGGGCTTCAATTCAGAGCTCTCACCCCTCCTTTTAACCTTCAGGCACCGGGCAGGCGTCAGACCCTATACGTCGTCTTGCGACTTCGCAGAGCCCTGTGTTTTTAATAAACAGTCGCCACCCCCTGGTTTGTGCCCCCAGCCCCTAGCTGCCTAGGAACCGGGCCTCCTTCTCGCGAACTTACGGAGGTATTTTGCCGAGTTCCTTCAACATAGTTCTCTCAAGCGCCTTGGTATTCTCTACCAGTCCACCTGTGTCGGTTTAGGGTACGATCTAATGATGGAGCTATTTCCAGGGACTTCTCAGCAGCCCAACCAATCCGATAAGGTTGAACTACACCTGAAATCCGTCACTTCCATCTGGCCCAGGAATATTAACCTGGTTCCCATCGACTACGCCTTTCGGCCTCGCCTTAGGGGTCGGCTTACCCTGCTCAGATTAGCTTTAAGCAGGAACCCTTGGACTTTCGGCGAGAGTGTCTCTCACACTCTTTGTCGCTACTCATGTCATCATTCTCACTAGTGATCTCTCCACGGGATCGCTCACGCGCCCGCTTCACAGAAAACTCCGCGTCTCCAATACCCCGAAGGGTTAAGGAGACATGGAGTTATGTCACACTACGCTCTGCTACCATGCAACTAGTGCATCCTCGGCTTCGGCTCATGGCTTGAGCCCCGTTACATCTTCGCCGCAAGACAACTTATTTAGACCAGTGAGCTGTTACGCTATCTTTAAAGGATGGCTGCTTCTAAGCCAACCTCCTGGTTGTTTTGGTCGTCTCACCTGCTTTCCCACTTAGCCATGAATTAGGGGCCTTAGCCGGAGGTCAGGGTTGTTTCCCTCTCCACGACGGACGTTAGCATTCGCCGTGTGTCTGCCATCTAGTACTCCTCGGTATTCGGAGTTTGGTTAGGATCAGTAAGCCTGTGGGGCCCCATTACCCATCCAGTGCTCTACCCCCGAGGGTATTCGGATGACGCTCTACCTAAATAGATTTCGCAGAGAACCAGCTATCTCCGAGTTTGATTGGCCTTTCACCCCTAGGCACAGCTCATCCCGATCCTTTTCAACGGATGTGGGTTCGGTCCTCCATTAGGTGTTACCCTAACTTCAACCTGGCCATGCCTAGATCACTCGGTTTCGGGTCTGATCCCACGAACTCGACGCCCTATTAAGACTCGCTTTCGCTGCGCCTACACCTAACGGCTTAAGCTTGCTCGTGAGACCAAGTCGATGACCCATTATACAAAAGGTACGCTGTCAGGGCGTAAAGCCCCTCCAACTGATTGTAGGCGTTCGGTTTCAGGTACTGTTTCACTCCCCTCGTCGGGGTGCTTTTCACCTTTCCCTCACGGTACTGGTTCACTATCGGTCAGTAAGGAGTACTTAGCCTTCGAAGGTGGTCCTCCGATCTTCGAACAGGATTTCACGTGTCCCGCCCTACTTAATACGTCCAATCATGCTTCTTATACGGGACTATCACCCACTCTGGTTGCGCATTCCAACGCATTCTAATCACACTCATGGCTCGGCTGGTCCCCGTTCGCTCGCCGCTACTAGGGGAGTATCAATTGATTTCCTTTCCTCCGGGTACTTAGATGTTTCAGTTCCCCGGGTTTGCCTTTTTAACCCTATGTATTCAGGTTAAAAATACCTGTTTGACCCCATTATTGAAGCCTGCCGAAGCAGGTAACAATAACAGAGTATCAGGTGGGTTGCCCCATTCAGAGATCCATGGATCAAAGCCTATTCTCGGCTCCTCATGGCTTATCGCAGAGTATCACGTCTTTCATCGCCTCTTACTGCCAAGGCATTCACCAAACGCCCTTTTCGCGCTTGATTTGATCCAGAAAAAGCAAGACTTGCGTCCCACGCGATCGGCAGAAGCTGGTAAGAAACTGCTGATCCTTATTCTGAACCAAAAGCATACTTTCCCGCCCCGATCCGTGCGGATCAGGACAATGGTTCGACTTGCGTCGAACCGGGTTAGTGTACTTGACTTGGACAACACCGTTCGTTTCAGCCGGGATATCTACAGATCAGCGAGGAAGCACCGAGCCTGTAAACCTTCCACAGAAGTGGAGCCGAACTGAGATCAATGCCTTACTTAGCACGATCAAACAGTGTCGTTATTGTATCTCTCTAAACGATGTCAAATCCGTGCAATCCGAAGGATCGTCACGATCATCCAGGACTGGATGGCAAAGCCTGCTGGCTTAACGATCAAGTCTTGGCATGGATGGTGGAGCCTAGGAGGATCGAACTCCTGACCTCCTGAATGCAAATCAGGCGCTCTCCCAGCTGAGCTAAGGCCCCATCAGGTCCCCGCAGGGATATGGTGGGTCGAGGAGGACTTGAACCTCCGACCTCACGCTTATCAGGCGTGCGCTCTAACCACCTGAGCTACCGACCCAGACAGGCCGGTAGGCCTGAAATTTAAATGAAGAGATATGAGGACGGCTCGGTCCGATGATTGATCGGCTTTGATTGCCGATCTTGCTAAGTGTTCCACGATTGATGCGAGCATCAATTCTAGGAACATCCTTAGAAAGGAGGTGATCCAGCCGCAGGTTCCCCTACGGCTACCTTGTTACGACTTCACCCCAGTCGCTGATCCTACCGTGGTCCGCTGCCTCCAAAAGGTTAGCGCACGGCCGTCGGGTAGAACCAACTCCCATGGTGTGACGGGCGGTGTGTACAAGGCCCGGGAACGTATTCACCGCGTCATGCTGTTACGCGATTACTAGCGATTCCGACTTCATGGGGTCGAGTTGCAGACCCCAATCCGAACTGAGATGGCTTTTGGGGATTAACCCACTGTCACCACCATTGTAGCACGTGTGTAGCCCAACCCGTAAGGGCCATGAGGACTTGACGTCATCCACACCTTCCTCCCGCTTATCACGGGCAGTTTCTTTAGAGTGCCCAGCCGAACTGCTGGCAACTAAAGATGTGGGTTGCGCTCGTTGCCGGACTTAACCGAACATCTCACGACACGAGCTGACGACAGCCATGCAGCACCTGTCACTGCGCCACCGAAGTGGACGCCCGATCTCTCGGGTTAGCACAGGATGTCAAGGGTTGGTAAGGTTCTGCGCGTTGCTTCGAATTAAACCACATGCTCCACCGCTTGTGCGGGCCCCCGTCAATTCCTTTGAGTTTTAATCTTGCGACCGTACTCCCCAGGCGGAATGCTTAATCCGTTAGGTGTGTCACCGAACAGTATACTGCCCGACGACTGGCATTCATCGTTTACGGTGTGGACTACCAGGGTATCTAATCCTGTTTGCTCCCCACACTTTCGCACCTCAGCGTCAGTATCGAGCCAGTGAGCCGCCTTCGCCACTGGTGTTCCTCCGAATATCTACGAATTTCACCTCTACACTCGGAATTCCACTCACCTCTCTCGAACTCAAGACTACCAGTATCAAAGGCAGTTCCGGGGTTGAGCCCCGGGATTTCACCCCTGACTTAATAGTCCGCCTACGCGCGCTTTACGCCCAGTAATTCCGAACAACGCTAACCCCCTCCGTATTACCGCGGCTGCTGGCACGGAGTTAGCCGGGGTTTCTTTACCAGGTACTGTCATTATCATCCCTGGCGAAAGTGCTTTACGACCCTAGGGCCTTCATCACACACGCGGCATGGCTAGATCAGGCTTGCGCCCATTGTCTAAGATTCCCCACTGCTGCCTCCCGTAGGAGTCTGGGCCGTGTCTCAGTCCCAGTGTTGCTGATCATCCTCTAAAACCAGCTATAGATCGTAGACTTGGTAGGCCATTACCCCACCAACTATCTAATCTAACGCGGGCCGATCCTTCTCCGATAAATCTTTCCCCCGAAGGGCGTATACGGTATTACTCATCGTTTCCAATGGCTATTCCGTAGAGAAGGGCACGTTCCCACGCGTTACTAACCCGTCCGCCGCTCACCCGAAGGTGCGCTCGACTTGCATGTGTTAGGCCTGCCGCCAGCGTTCGTTCTGAGCCAGGATCAAACTCTCAAGTTGAAAAGCTGTTGCCAGCTTATCCTTGACGTTCGAACCTCTGCACATCGTTCTGCATCCATTACTGAAAGATACAGAACAGTCTCTGTTTGTGTGCTTCAGCTACAAAGTAGCGAAAGCCGTACAAACAGTGAAGCTGACACTCCATCATCGCCCGAAGGCTAGGAGCGCGATATACAGACGTTGATCCATCGAATGAACCAAACCGCCCACATATCTCTTCATGTTCTTTTCAATTTCAAAGAGCGTAGAGGACAAAAGAGACTGAGATGCGCCCTGACTTCTTGGCGCGCCCCGCCCTAATACCTCTGGTATTTCTTATCCGCCTCGTTTCCGTCTGTCTGCGTTTCCGCTTCTGTCTGGGCCGTCTGGCGCCCCGTTGGTGCATCTCTGCGCCGCCGGTGAGGGGGTATTTACGTCTGGGGGCCGGAAGCCGCAACCCCTTTTTTCAAGAAAAGTGCATTTTTTGTGCCGACCCGCATTTTTTTTGTAAAAACAGGGGTTTGCTTGTGAAAAATTTCGGTTTTGCCCCCTTTTGGGCAGCTTTATTGCTCTGACCATGGGTCACCTCCCTAGGCCCAAATGCTAGATATAGCGTTATCCACAGGGATACCCCCAAGTCCGCGAGAGACTCATCCCGTTTGCGCGAACATTTTTCGGATGAATCGGGTGAATCGGCCCCCGACTCGCGGTGAATCGCTCTGCCCGACTCGCCGAAATCTGGAATCACGCCGCCTCACCCCGCTTCTCCGTCGACTCGCACGGCCCCGGAAAGGCAAAAGGCCGCCCCAACGGACGGCCCCCTATACTATATACTATGGCACCTGCTCAGCTTGCCGCCCGAACCTGCGCCTTTGTCTTTCTCAATCGCAGCGCCAGCAGCCCCAGAATCACGGCCATGTACACCAATGGCTCAAGCTGGAACCCTTTCGCCAGCCAGATGTAATGCACCCCGCCCAGGATCACGGCCACATAGGTCAGCTTGTGCAGCTGTCGCCACTTCGGCCCCAGCTTGCGCACCGACCAGTTGTTAGAGGTCAGCGCCAGCGGCAGCAGCAGCACGAATCCCGCCATCCCGATGGTGATGTAGGGCCGCTTGAGGATATCCGCGACCACCCGGTCCAGCGTCTGCACATCGAGAAACGCCCAGACCAGCAGGTGCAGCGCCACGTAGGTGAACGCCAAAAGCCCGAAGGCCCGCCGGAACTTGATCAGGTTGATCCCGAAGAACTGCCGCAACGGCGTGATGCACAGCCCGATGATCAGCAGCTGCAGCGCGATCTCACCGTATTCATGCTCCAGCGCCTTGACCGGATCGGGGCCCAACTCCCCTATCACTCCCAGATAGAAGAAGTAGGGGGCGGGCAAGACGTAGAGTATATAGACAACCCACGTCGGGATCCGACGGGCCGTCTGGTTGATGGTATCTGTGATCCCGCTCATACCTTTGCTCATGGCACCGATTTCTTCAAAGAAATCGGACCGGAGTTTTCAAAAACTCCGCGCCCCTTTCACCCCTTAGTAATTCGCCCTCAGGTCCATCCCCGCATAAAGCGAGGCGACCTCTTCCTCGTAGCCGTTGAACATCAGCGTCGGCTGCCGCTTGGCGAAAAGCCCGCTGCCCACCACCCGCTCGCTCGCCTGTGACCAGCGCGGGTGATCCACCTCAGGGTTCACATTGCTATAAAAGCCGTATTCGCGCGGGTTCGCCTTGTTCCAGCTTGTCGGCGGCTCGTCCTCGGTCAGCGTGATCCGCACGATCGACTTGATCGACTTGAACCCGTACTTCCACGGCACCACCAGCCGCAGCGGCGCGCCGTTCTGGTTAGGAATGTCCTTGCCGTAAATCCCCGTCGCCATGATCGTCAGCGGGTGCATCGCCTCATCCAGCCGCAGGCCCTCGACATAGGGCCAGTCCAGAACCGGGAACCGCACGCCCGGCATCTCGTCGGGGCGCAGCGCCGTCTCAAAGGCCACGTATTTCGCGCCTGCCTGAACCCCCGCCATCTGCAGCAGGTCCGCCAGCTCGAACCCGTTCCACGGGATCACCATCGACCACGCCTCGACACAGCGGAAGCGATAGATGCGCTCCTCCACGGTCATCGCCTGCATGATATCTGCAAAGGCATAATCGCCGGGGCGGTCCACCAGCCCGTCAATCTTCGCCGACCAGGGGGAGGTTGTCAGCATATGCGCGTTTCGCGCCGGATCGTCCTTGCCGGTGCCGAACTCGTAGTAATTGTTGTAAGAGGTAATGTCCTCGAATCTGTTGGGCTCAAGTGCCCCCTGCGCCCGAGCCGTTCCGCCCACAGCCGCAAGCCCCAGCCCCGCCACCGCGCTGCCAATGATCTGCCGCCGGTTCAGATACGCAGCCTCCGGCGTCACATCGGCAGGGGTCAGATTGTTCTTCCAGCGGTAGGCCATCGGTCACGTCTCCTTCGTCAATGTCGTGCAACTTACCTAGTGCCGCAGGCGATCGGCACCAAATCAAAAGCCTGCACGTTTCATCCAGCACACCGGAATGTCAGAAATCGGGAGCCAAACGCGACCGGACCTGATGTACCTGAAGCGACCTGCCGGTACGGCAACAAGGATGGTCACTTTACCGCACCCCTCGCACCTGCCCGAGCAGATTTCCGCCCGAATTCCAATGCCTTCGGCGGAAAATTACCCAAAGAAAGCCGGGTTTGAACCAACTGTGCGATGGGCCCTCTTTTTGGTGAACCAAGGCCCTCCCATCTGCGTATCACCTTCGATGCAAGACACCGCATCGGTTCACTTAGTAAAGGGAGAAACACCTAATGATCCGTACTACTGCACTTGCGATTTCCGCCGCCGCACTGATCGGCACCGCCGCCTTCGCAGGCTCCATGAAGAAGGACATCGTGGACACCGCATCCAACGCCGGGAGCTTCAGCACCCTGCTGGCCGCAGCCGAGGCAGCAGGTCTGGTCGACACCCTGAAGGGCGATGGCCCCTTCACGGTTTTCGCGCCCACCGATGAAGCTTTCGCCGCGCTGCCCGAGGGCACCGTCGAAAACCTGCTGAAGCCCGAGAACAAGGACCAGCTGGCCGCGATCCTCACCTACCACGTCGTGCCGGGCAAGGTGATGTCCACCGACCTGACCGATGACATGGAAGCCGCGACCGTTCAGGGCGCCTCGCTGACCATCGACCTCGACAACGGCGTGATGGTCGAAGAAGCCACCGTCACCCAGGCCGACATCGAAACCTCGAATGGCGTCATCCACGTCATCGACAAGGTGATGCTGCCTGGTTCCTAAGACCCCGTAGTCTGACAGAGAACCGGACCCGCTGGCCTAGGCTGGCGGGTCTTTCTTTTCCGAGGGCTCAAGGGCGAAATAAACGCTGTCGTACCACGTCCCGGCAATCTCGATGGTCTTTTCCGCCCGGCCTGTTTCCCGAAACCCCAGCTTGGTCAGCAGCGCGATGGAGGCTTGGTTGTCCGGATCCACATCGGCCGTGATCTCCGTCAACCGCATGTCTTCGAATCCATGCGCGATTAGTGCCCTTAGCGCCTCTTCCGCGATCCCCAGTCGCCAATAGTCTGGGTGGATAATGTACCCGATCTCCGGCACCTGCCAGAGCCCCGCTTTGCCGATCACCTTTCCCTCCAGTTCTATCACAAGTTCCAGATGGGACGCCGGATCACCGCCTATCGACGCCTCGATCATCCCGGCGGTTACCTCCGGTGTCGCGTGGGGCGGGGTGCTCCAGTACCGCATCGCCTCCGGATGGGAAAAGACCGCAAAAAGCGCGTCACGATCCTCGCGCCGGAAAGGCCGCAGGACAAGGCGTTCTGTCTTGAGGATCGTCATGAAAGCAACGCTACAGCAGCGTCGCGCTATTCTCCAGAACGGCCAATAAGAAAGGGCGCCGCAGGGGCGCCCTTTCTGAGCTCAATTCCCGCCGGTTCAGGAGTTTTCCTGAGCCTGCGCCACAAGCTCTTCGATCTTGTCGCCGGCCTTGCCGCGAATGCGCGCATCAAGCACCGCTTCCGCATTCGACGTATCGCCACCTGCCACGATCAGTGCGGCCATGCCCACGCTCACGTGCGGCTGGCAGACGACCGCGGTCAGACCGGGCGCGGTGATCTCGAATTCCACTTCCTGATTGATCCGGCCCTTGAAGCCTTCCTGCCCCTCGGGGATCGCGCCATCGACCGACTGCGCGTTATGGCCCCGGTCGGTCGGGATGAAGCGGATGATATCGCCCACTTCGGCCACGATCAGCTCCTGGCTGAACGCCATGACCCGGCCGTCGTCGGTCCGGTTCAGCATTTCGATCTCGATCACATCCGCAAAGGCGGGTGCCGCCAGGGCGATGCTTGCGACGGCGCTCATCAAAAGACGTTTCATTGCGTCTCTCCTTTCTGTTTCCGTTGACTTGGAAAACAAGAAAGAACGAATGATGTTCCGCGCCAGAGACGGCTTGTCGCAGCCTGGCTCACAGGTCCGTGAGTGCAGCGTGTTTCGGGCTCAACCCCGCCGAACGGCGCGCACGCAAACGTCCATGCCCGCTTTTGCATCCGGCGTGATCCAGACGTCCTCCGGCCCGAAATCGATCGCGGACGGCGTGCCCGCACGCCGCGCGTTCAGCCGTTGAAGCAGGCCCAGTCCGCCTTGCCGCCACGCCTCCGGCAAACCCGGCAGGGTAAAGGGAAGCGTGGCGCGGCGCAGCATCAGCGTCCGCGCGTCTTCACGCGCCAGGACGTCCGCCCGGGCCGTTGTGCCATGCAGGCTGACCTCGGCGAATTTCTCACCGACAAGGGTGCCCAGCTCACCGGGTGAAAATTCATGCAGGTGGTGACGGTTCCACGGCTTCTGCCAGCCATAAAGCCGGATGGTCCGATCCGGCGTCACGACAAAGACCACGCCACCCGGGCGCAGCACCCTGTGACACTCGGCCAGATAGCCGCGCGCGTCCGGCACATGTTCGATCACCTGATTTGACACCACCACGTCAAAGGACCCGTCCGCAAACCGCAGCGGCTCTTCCTCGACCGGCTTGATCGTCTCGAAGGAAAGGTTGTTGTGTTGGAATGCCCTGCGCGACGCCGCGACCGCTTCGTCGGACACATCAACCCCGGTAACTGATCTTGCGACCCCCGCCAACTGCGCGCTGCCATGACCCGTACCCGCCCCGAAGTCGAGCACATCCTTGCCAGCCGCTTCCGCACAGAACCACTCATAGGCCACGAAGTGACGCAAATAGATCATGTAAAGCCCGGGATCGGCCCGGTAGTGGTCCATATCCACCCGCTCGGATGTGTATGTGCTGGGGGAGATATGAGCGGTCATGTCTGCTTGCATGGTCTGTCCGTTCTGCTGCTGTGCCTCGATTCTCCCCTCCTGCCTATCGGCCAATTTGGCCAATGATATGACCAAAACCGCCTGAGGGTGCGATTGATCTGTGGCGTCGGGGCGGCACCAGGGGAATGGGTTGGGCGATGTCCCTAGCCCTGATCATCCCAGCGGAACGCGCCCTTCTCGGCCCTGACCCGCCCGATGGACGGCAGCGCAAAATGGCTCCCCAGCACCGTGCAATCCGCCTCCGCCGCATCCTCCAGCAACTGCCTGCGCGACGCCACCGCGCGTTCTGCATCCACGTCGAACTTGAAATGCCATTCCGGATGACGGCACTGCACCGAGGAATGCAGCGCATCGCCCGTGATCACCGCCACGCGCCCCCCGCTCTCGATCCGCACCGACACATGTCCCGGCGTATGCCCCGGCGTCGGCACCAGCGAAACCTCATCGCCAAGCCGATGCCCCGCCTCCACCAGCTCCGCCTGCCCCGCCTCGATCACCGGCAGCACGCTTTCCTTATACATATCCCCATCACGCACGCGCTGAACGGATTCGTCCGCCGCAGGCATCAGGTACTTCGCCTTCGGGAAGGTCGGTGTCCAGCGCCCATCCTCCAGCCGCGTGTTCCAGCCCACGTGATCCGTGTGCAGATGCGTACACAGCACGTAATCCACGTCCTCGACCACAATGCCCGCCCCCGTCAGCGACGCCATGAACCGCGTGTCCGACCGCTTGTGCCAGTCCGACAGGTT
The DNA here is from genome assembly GCF_040811725.1 of Sulfitobacter sediminis. Taxonomy (NCBI): domain Bacteria; kingdom Pseudomonadati; phylum Pseudomonadota; class Alphaproteobacteria; order Rhodobacterales; family Roseobacteraceae; genus Sulfitobacter; species Sulfitobacter sediminis. Next base: position 465 of record NZ_JBFNXX010000035.1, on the reverse strand, counting down.
CGGCACCGTCTTGTCATTGCCGACGCAGCTGTCAACGAGGATCACATGCGACGGCGTCTTCAGCAAAAACCCCTGTATCGGCAGGATCAGCCGCCCGCTTGCCGGACACAGCCCGCCGGGCACGTTCTCCTCCACGATCCGCGCCACATCGGGCCCGGCGGTCGGAAACAGCTCCTCCGGCGTCAGAAACGGCGCGTGGATATCGAGAATACGCCAGACCTCGACCTCTCCGATCTTGCACAGCATGGGCAGGTCTCCTTTCAAAGACAAACCCTACCGTCATTCCAACCCCGTGCAACCGCGTAGGCCGGGGTTCACCCCGGCAGGCGGCGCCGGACGATTGAAATGTCCGGCGATTTGAGCCTATTCCCAGTGTCAGCTCTGCGGAGATAGTGTTGAAAAAGTCCGTTGATTGGTTGGTCTGCCGCTGATTCACTCTGATTAAGAGTGGAGGTGCGGCGATGA
>NZ_JBFNXX010000300.1:0-230 GCF_040811725.1 Sulfitobacter sediminis | reverse complement strand
GCACGCGCTTGGGGTCGAAATACCCTTTCTCGGCCAGGTAGGCGACGCCGCCGGAGCCGCCGGTTTCCTCGTCCGCCGTGCCGGAGATCTCGATGGCCCCCGCGAAATCGTGATGTTTCTCGATAAAAGCCTCCGCCGCGATGATCGAGGCGGCCAGACCGCCCTTCATGGTGTTTATGCGCATCTTCATCATGCCGTGGGCCAGCACCGAAAGCAGGAAAAGCCCGCAG
>NZ_JBFNXX010000299.1:0-230 GCF_040811725.1 Sulfitobacter sediminis | reverse complement strand
ACCGCCCGCACCTTCGAGGTCGCACGGACCTACCGTTTCGCCAAGGGCTCCGGCATGCCCGTGCCGATCCCGGTGATCGAGATGATCGAGATCGGCGCAGGCGGCGGCGCGCTCGCCTGGGTCGATGCCATGGGGCGCATCCAGACCGGCCCGGACTCTGCTGGCTCCGAAACCCGCCCCGCCAGCTACCAGCGCGGCGGCACGCGTCCTGCCATCACCGACGCGGACCT
>NZ_JBFNXX010000298.1:0-230 GCF_040811725.1 Sulfitobacter sediminis | reverse complement strand
GCTCTGGTCCAACGATTTCATCACCACCGGCCACAGCCTGCTGTCGGAGACGCGCGAATTCGACCGGGGCGGGACCGCCGCCGTCAACGCCTCGGTCCAGCCCGTGCTTGAGCGCTACATGGCGCGTCTGCGCGCCGAGCTGCGCGCGGGGGGATATGCGGGTGACGTTCTGGGGATGAACGGTAACGGCGGCATGATTTCCTCGGAACTGGTGTCCCGCGAGGCCGCCA
>NZ_JBFNXX010000297.1:0-231 GCF_040811725.1 Sulfitobacter sediminis | reverse complement strand
GGGGCGGGGGGGAAAGACACAGAGAGACGCAGCAAAACACAAGGGATCACAAAAATAAAAAAAAACAACAAAGGCCCGAGGGGAGGCCAGCGGACGGTATTATAAAACAAAAAAAAAAAATAAAAAAAAAACAAAAAAAAAAAAAACAAAACAAACAAAAAAACTCTCGCTAAAAAACAAAACAAAAAAAAAAAAAAAGCAAAACACCCACCCAAAAAATAATATATTTTT
>NZ_JBFNXX010000296.1:0-231 GCF_040811725.1 Sulfitobacter sediminis | reverse complement strand
CTCTCGCGGGCTCTTTTGTTCTTCCTTTGGTTGTGTGCCGGTGGTCCCTCCACTAATAGTATCAACCTATCCCTGAGGACCGGTCCCTGATTTTCGGTTTCCCATAAATTAAAAAAAAAAAAAAACAAATAAAACAACCCCCCCACAAACACAAAAAAAAATAAACCCCCCGCCGGGCCCGCGCGCGAGGCGCACCACACCACACCCCCCCGCGCCCGGCCCCACACCCCC
>NZ_JBFNXX010000295.1:0-233 GCF_040811725.1 Sulfitobacter sediminis | reverse complement strand
CGCCTCGCGCGGGCGCGCCGCCGCCGGGCCCCCCGCGGCGGGCGGGCCCCGCGCGGGCCGCGGGCCGCGCCGCGCGGGCCGCCCCTCGCGGGCCCCCTTCCCGCGCCCGCCGCCCGCCCCCCCCCCCCGCCCCCCGCCGCCCCCCGGGCGGCGGCCTGCCGCGCCTGCGCGGTTACCGCCGCGCGTGCGGCTTTGCTTTCACGGACGGCACTTTTGTGTGACATGCACGGGCG
>NZ_JBFNXX010000294.1:0-231 GCF_040811725.1 Sulfitobacter sediminis | reverse complement strand
GGGGGGGGGGGGGGGGCCGGGGGGCGGCCCCCAGCGCCAACCACCCCCCCCGCCCCCCCCCCCCCGCCCCCCACCGCCCCCCCGCCCCCCCCCCCCCCCCCGGGCGCGCCCCCCGCCCCCCCCCCCCCCCCCCACAAAAACAACAAAAACCCGCCCCACAGTGTTATGGCGTAGCGCACTACGCCAGCCCCCACCCCCCGGGCGGGTGCGCACGCCGAACCAACGGCGGAG
>NZ_JBFNXX010000293.1:0-231 GCF_040811725.1 Sulfitobacter sediminis | reverse complement strand
GGGCGCGCGCTCCCCCGCCGGCCCCCCCCCCCAAAACACCCACACCCCCCCCAACCCCCACGAATGTCAGACCCGACGCCCTCCCGGGGGGGCCCCCCCCCCCCCCCTCCCGCCCCCCCCCCGCCCCCGGGCCCCGCCCCCCCCCCCCCCCCCCCCACCCCCCCACCCCCCCCCCCCCCCCCCCCCCACCGCCGAGAATCAAAGAGACGCACACACCACCAGCCCCCCCCC
>NZ_JBFNXX010000034.1:0-19600 GCF_040811725.1 Sulfitobacter sediminis | reverse complement strand
CGATAACAACGGCGGCGATAATAACGGCGGCGAGAACAACGGCGGCGACAACAGCGGCGGCGAGAACAACGGCGGCGGCAATAACGGCGGCGGCAATAACGGCGGCGGCAATAACGGCGGCGACAATAACGGCGACGGCAACAACGGCGACGGCAATAACGGCGGCGGCAACAACGGCGGCGAGAACAGCGGCGGCGACAACAACGGCGGCGACAACAACGGCGGCGACAATAACGGCGGCGGCAATAACGGCGGCGACAACAGCGGCGGCGAGAACAACGGCGGCGAGAACAGCGGCGGCGACAACAACGGCGGCGACAACAGCGGCGGCGACAACAACGGCGGCAATAACGGCGGCGGCGACAACAACGGCGGCGACAACAACGGCGGCGACAATAACGGCGGCGACAACAACGGCGGCGATAATAACGGCGGCGAGAACAGCGGCGGCGACAACAGCGGCGGCAATAACGGCGGCGGCAACAACGGCGGCGGCAACAACGGCGGCCCCCAAGGGAACAATGGCTTTGGAAATGGGGATCAGACCGCGCCCGGTGGCTCAGCCTCAAATAACAATGCCGAAAATGCCGGAGCCACTAGCGGAAACCCCGACGGTCATAACACCGGCCCTGGCAACAGCAATGACAATGGGAACCAGGGCAGCAACGGGGACAATGGTTCTGGCGGTCAAGGTGCCTCTGCAGGCTTCGGCGGCGACAGATAAAGCCAAGTCATTCCAGTCCCCAGGAAGAGGTGCGTCTATCGAGGCACCTCTTTTCTGTTCAAGGCAACAAGAGTTCGGCTTTGACACAATCACAAAACAATAGATTGAAATCGAACGTCATACCTTTGGAACCTGTTCCTCAATGACCATCGGTTCGGAATGCCCCAAGAAAATAGGTCCTGCGGCAAAAACGCAGACGTACGCCAGGGCTTTTGAGACCTATCTCAACATCAATCAGCGCGCCGTCCATCGTAGAAATGGGCAGAGCAGCGGCGGCTCATTTTTCAGTGCAATAGAAACCTAGAGCGGCGTCCATTTAATCTGCAACATATCCGGCAGCCCTGAAGAAGTTTCGGCACTGCTCCGGAGGGAACAGGTCGCAGGTTTGGGCAACGGATTGGAACAGAGCGTCGAATGTCCGGGCTTTGAGCCGTCGCAGATGGGCCTTGAGTTTGGAGTATGCCATCTCGATGGGGTTCAAATCGGGACTGTAGGGCGGCAGGAAGAGCATCCAGTTGCCCTGCGCCTTCAGGCAATTCTGAGCGCGGGCGGATTTGTGCGATGATAGGTTGTCGGCGATGACCACGTCACCGGGTTGCAGGGTGGGAGCGAGCTGGGTCTCGATGTAGGTATCAAAGGCGGTCCGGTTCATGGGGCCATCCAGAACCCAGGGCGCGGTCAATTCATCGACGCGCAATCCGGCAATGAATGTCTGGGTGCACCAATGACCGAAGGGAGCGTCAGCCTCCAAACGGGTCCCGCACGCTGATCTGCCCCGCAGGCGGGTCATCTTCGTGGTCACAGCCGTTTCATCAATGAACACGAGCCGATGTGGCTCAAGGCGCATCCTCGGCATCCGCCGGTGGTGCCACTCGTATCGTGCGGCGCGAACCCTCTTGCGCAGCCTCTCCGTCGCAATCAGCGATTTTTTTATATGTGAAGCCAAGGCGATGGATCAGATGGCGCGACAGCATGGCCGGGGTTGCACTCAGGCCGTGTTCCGCACCCAGAGCCTCGGCCAGTTCCGGCATGGTGATATCAGGCTGCGCTTCAACCTGCCTCTTCAACCAGTCTGAAACCGCATCCAACTTGCTACGTCGTGGACGGCCCTGCGGCGCGGCTTTGACGCCACCCGTTTGCTTCTTGCGCTGCATGACCCGTACCGCGCTTGCAGCCGATATCCGCAAACGCCGCGCGGCTTCATGGCAAGACAGGCCTTCGTCCACCAACGCGACGACCCTCTCTCGAATATCCAATGATAGCGATTTGCCCATGATCCACCTCCAAATATGGTGAATCACAAAAATGGTCCCGTGGGAATCCAGCCGATTCAGATTTCAGGGACGATGCTCTAGTCGCTATCTATCGATCGCAGGTCCGTTCTTGTAAGGGCTGATCTGGCTTCTTGCGCCCGTAAATTGAGAAACCTGCGCCATTCTCCGCGACCGCTTGAGCCCTGCGCGCGCCTCTGCCACGCCCCCCCGCAGCAAAGCCTGCCACCGTCGAGGATTGCGCGGGTCTTGCATACGTAGAAAAGTGTAGCCCGTATCTGCCCAGGCCAGGATCTTGTTATGCGCATTGTCCAGAACGAGATCACCATGATCGGAACGAAAGACCAAGACAGCGTGCGGACGCAGCTTCTTATCTAAGGTCGTTGCAAGGAGCAGCTTATTTGGAGCTACGCCGCGTCGGATCAGCTCGTATTTCTTAAGGAGCGCGATGTCCTCACAGTCACCGCCGCGCCTCGAAGGCAGCGTCCACTTCTCAGGTATCCCATACTGTTCATCGTCGTTGATTTGAAAAATTCTTTGGTTAATGGCCCTATTCACCCGCCTTAAGTCACTAAATGCCAGGGCATTGCCATGACTCTTTGCGGAGCAGGCCCAGGGATAGGTGCTGCAAAGACCTGTTGCGCCAACAGGCGGCGCCGTGAAATTCCTTGCTGTTAGAAAGCTTTTCGCCGATGCGGCACTGATCAACGAGAGATTGGCGCAGAATATGAAGGCCAAAAGGGCTGCATATGATGAAAAGACGGAACCATATCTCTTGGTAATTTGAAGTATCCGCCTCATCGTCTCTTGCTGCCCATCACTTTGTTCCCGTGCCGTCAGCACGTATTTTGATCTGCCCCAGGCTTGCTTTGGCACTTCGGCAAAATTTGGTCGGTTTCGCGCCAGAGGGAAGGTTTTCTCACTGGTAGCCCGCCACAGCGTCAGCCGAAGAGGGCTCCACGAACGGATCATGATCATTCGCCCCCCTCAGTCGCCTTGCAATTAATGAGTCCTATCTGAGGGGTATCCTCTGATGACGTCCGACAGATATAAGGAAACCTATGAGGCGATCGCTGGGTATCAACACCCCTCTTGGTCTCGCACCTCCGCCTGGGTGGCAAAGTCTCACGGATCGGGCGGCCTTTGTAAAAAAAAAAACAGCTGAGCAATTTCTTGCTCAGCTGGTGATCTTGCCAGACATCTGAAAGATATTTGTCACTATGATTCAGTCATTTGCCTTCTCTCCTGCCAAGAGCAAGCGATGGCGAGACGCCGGCCCTAGCCGCTGCAAATCTTCAGAAGCTTCAGGAGAACCGTGGAGATCAAGAAGGACGGGGACTTCTGGCGCGCGTGTTACAAGACGCCCTGCAAAGTTAAACTTGCCGGGGCGCCTCTCCTGCGCCCCGCCGTTCATCCCAGAAAATCAATAAGGTCTTCGGCCTGATTCATCGTATCGGAATAGCCCAGGTCAATGAGGTCGCCCACGTAAGCCGGCTCAAACATCAGATAGCTCTCCAATCTGCCGTCATGGTGCCAGGCTCCAACGAGTTTCATCAGCATGCGGATGGTTCGAGGAAGATCATCCGCGTGCTGCTTCGCGAGGTCACGCAGGTCTCTGCTCGGCGTAAGTAAGCGAGAAGAGATTGGGCGCAGATTTGATTTGTGCCTTACATGTTCAGGGATGAGCGCAAGCGTTTCGTTGATCCGAAGCATCCGTTCAACGTCGGCCTCAAGGTTGTCGTTAAACAGAATATCAAGCGCATGTCCAGCGACATCACCGAAAGTTGGCGGGCCAGTGGGGAGGCCCTCGTGCGCACTCCAGTGCCATTCGTCCCGTGTCCCGATCACCAATATCTTATCTGCCCCGGTCCGGATCGCCGGAGAAAGCGGGGACGTCGAGCGCAGGGACCCATCACCATAGAATTCCCCTCCGATCTCCACTGGCGCAAAGGCAAAAGATAAGGCGGAGGATGCGAGAAGGTGCTTTGGCTCTAAACGGGTGCGTCGACCAACCCGTCGGGCCCGCTGCCAGTCTGAGATGTTCTCACTGCCTTCAAAGAAGCTGACTGCAATGCTCTGGCTGTAGCTTGATGTTGTAATGCAGAGGGCATGCAGCGCACCGCTGTGGATCGCTTGATCAAGTCTACGTCGATTGAACTCTTTCTCGAGCAGGTCGCGCAAGGGACGGTAATCGAGTAATCCCCCCATGGTCTGGAGACCTGCTGCACCTGCCACAAGCTTTCTGGCCCATCGAGCACTCCCCATAAGAAGTGTCAGCGACCGCGTCTCGTATATTGAGGTGCACCGAAGCTGCCGCCAGAGTTTTTCAAGATGCCACGTTGCGACCTGAAAATCTTGAGCCATCACCGCGATAGGTGCCGCATTGATGGCGCCGGCTGACGCGCCGCAGACAATCTCGAACGGTGACCTTTTTTTGCGCGTGATCTCCGCAATCGCCTTCAAAGCGCCAACTTGGTAGGCACCTCGCGCACCCCCTCCTTGAAGAACGAGAGCGACCTTCCCGCGAGACGAAATCCGCTCATGCATATATGGAGGCCTTCAAGTCCCTAAGAGCGCCACAGACGAATGCACCGTAAACGACGGTGCCTTATTCGTATCGCTCAACGATTTGTTTGGCAACGCGGGCGTAGACGCTGTGCTGAGGACCTGAAATGTGCATGTTCACCCTATTGCATAAGCGCATGCAGAAACCGTGATGCCAAGGAGCTGCGAGGCAGCATCCATGGCGTTCGTCCTGTCAAGCAGTCATATTCATGAGCGTCAATAGCGCAGACCAGAGCGCGAGATGTTGCAAAAAGGGCCCGCGGATGAGGTGGGGCCACGCCAAGAACGGTCGTTCGATCATCCGCTGAACTACAATCAGATCAAAGAAAACACGCTTAAGGTGTCACGGTGACGGGACGCCTGTGGCCTCCTGGCGGTCATCCAACCGCGAGGCCGATTGACGCGCAATGCACCGACAGATCTGTCCGCCTAGCGGATCTTGATGCTGAGTGCAGCTAAAAACCGGACCGAGCCCTTAGCGAACGTATTAATGTAGAGTAATTGGGTCTGCAAATCCGGGGATCTTGCGCGATCCTTGCGGCACGGCACCATCGCTGCAGTGCTTTACGAAGACCTTCTCTCGAGTAACAGACTTGCCAGGACACCAAAAACCAGCCCCCAGAACGGGGCACCGATATTCATGATTGGAATTCCGGCAAGTGTGATCAGAAAGGCCACCAAAGCCCCCATCGGGAAAGAGGGTCCGAATGCGGACTGAAAGGCCGACTGCAGGGTGCGAAGTAAGGCAAGGCCAGCAAGCGTGCTGAGGAACGCGGCTGGCGTAGCGAGCATCAGTTTGGTTACAAGTGGAGCGAAAACACCGAACAGAATGGCAAAGCAACCGAGTATCACCGCTGCGCGCCAATGCCGATCTGTACGGCCGCTCGACACGAGAATGGCGTTCGAGGGGCCGGTCAGGCAGCTCGACACACTTCCGAGAAACGCAGTCACAAGTGAAGCGGCACCGCATGCTGTAGTGATCGCACTAACCGGGGGAGTGTGGCCCGCATTCCTTAAGATCACGATGCCCTGAGCATTCTGCGCCGCAATGACGGTTATTGCCAAGGGCACCACCAGTTCCAGCGCCGCAGAAAGCGAAAAGACCGGCACATAGAACTGTGGCGATGCATATAAGTTACCGGCGACGGGCAGCTCAAAATCACCAGATCTCTGGCTTGAAAGTACCAGAAGTCCGACAATCAAGACCCCGATCATAGGTGGAAGAACTTTTTGCAGTTTCGGAAACGCCGTAAGACCTACGAAAGTCGCGGTCATCGCGGCAACCAAGACAAAATCGGATTGGAATGAGCGGATCCAGTCCAATCCGAATTCCACGAAGACCCCTGCAACCATTCCCATGACAATCGGCATAGGCAAGCGATCCATTGCAGTTCTGACCCAACCCGTCAGACCGAGCACCAGAAGGAGAAGAGCGGTTAGGATATAGGCGCCAATGACTTCAGCGAAACTGAGCGACTGAAGCGCACTCCCAACCAAGACAGTGCCCGGGATCGTCCAGAAGAACGCAAGTGGCTGGCGATAAACAAGAGACATACCAACACTCAGGGCACCGTTGAGAACGAAAGCCGCAAAAATCCAAGACGCAAGATCAGCCTCGCTTAACCCCCCGCGCACACCAGCTCCTAGTATGATCGCTACTGGTGCGGACGCAGCAAACAGGAACGCGACGAATGCGTTAACGGTCTCGTCGATTGGCAACCTACGGTCAGCAGTTGATGAAATCTCGTTGTTCATTAGCGATACCTTGCGATGTTTTGCATCTCTCGCGATTGCATTGCCACGGTTGAAAAACCACTCACATGTCCGCCAAAGCAGAGATTAGCAAGAAAACGCATACCCCTTAGCTGGCACCCATCTTCCGCACAATGCGGAGGAGCCCTTAAGAAGTCATTGTAAACCTGCAGTTTGGTCCGGGCTGCATCAAGGTAGTGAAGCTCAAGTCCTCGCCTTGGACAGGTTCGATTGCAACTGCCCTCGAAAATGGTTCATCGCTCGGCTCGCATAAGGGTAGCAATCCGGTGTAACGCTTCTTGCTTAAGGGTTGGCCGAAGTTCCTTTCCGCTAGCTTCAGCATTGTCCACGTTGCCGTCATTTAGGTCAATCCCGGCCAACGGCTGAAACGAGTCCAGAGTGATCGCTGTCCCCCATGAATCGATGACCGCATTTCGCAGGAGCCGACGCGACGTGGCCTCGGGTGCCGAGACGGCCTGATTGACGAAGACGTTTCATCATGACCGTTGGCTTTGGCACCAAGGACAACAGGCGCAGGAACCGGTCAGAAGTCCAACGCAAATGCAGGCGCGCCATCTAGTCTCCGGCAGATAGGAGTTTTCCAGCAGGATGCGGTTCTTGAGGGTCTGGTGCGAGCACTTCAAGCTGTCAAAAGTAGATCTAATCTTCTCTTCCGCCGGGTATTGCTTGCGCTTCGCGCGACGGATGGCCACAAGGCAAACTTCAAAATCGCAACACTGGAAAGGAACTCGATAACGGGTTTTCGTAGCTACGCATTCCAAGGTTGGCGAAAGGCCGAAAGCGCGAGTTACCCATGACTGACGTCAATTTGCGTTCTGTCCCGCACAACAGAAATACCACCCCCCAGCCTCACACCTATAGAGAAAAATCCCGGGACAACAGCCGTTCCTTCCACTGCTTTCTCGTCAGTGCCTCAGTTTGATCAGGCGCAACTATAGAACGTGTCAGCTCGTGTGCCGCGTTAATCAGGTCAGCAGCCGTGTCAAATTCCCGAGGATCAAGGGGCGGGCAGATCAGCGTGTCCACCGTGACCGACCCTGTCGTCAAGAGACGCGACAACGCCAAGATGGGATTGGAGAGCTGATGCGTGAGTGCATATGGTTCCCACTTGGAGGGTTGATCCATGACATTTTCGCCATCAATCGTTTTCACTCTCAGAACGACCGGCTGAAGCTGGGCCGTTCTGAGCGCGGGGTACTTGGCCAGCAGCTCTTTATCATAGAATATTTCGGCCGAGCCCTCACTATAACGCAACACGCGCCGACCATCGCTTTGAATGCCCTCAGGAAAGACAAATGCGTTGCGCCCTTCCTGTGCAGCCTGAGCAAGCTGATCCAGCTCCATGTGTTTTCCGTCTTTGCTCTGCCTGGTTGGGATAAAGCCAGATGAAGACGCGAAAATCTTAATGACCGACCCCCACACCGGCATCTCGAAAACTCTTGCATTTACCATGACGACAGCATTGGGAAACAGATGCAGCCCGACAAAGTCATAGCGCGCCAAATGGTTCGCAACGAACATTGTCACGTTGCCTTCTGAGACCGGCGCGCTGATTGGGTTCAACGAAAAGTGTACGCCTAGAAACCAACCGCAAGCTCTGTAAATCAAGCCAGGGATGGCCGTTTGGTTCCGAAAGACACCATTGCCCAAAACGGCCTGAACAACGATGGCACCGACCAGCAGGGGAAGGAAAACAAGAACACCAAGAATATGCCGCAGAACCGAACGAAAAAGTCGGCTCATCTTCCGCTCCATTTGTCGAGATCTTGATCGGTCGCGAGACCTTAATGCGCTTAGGCAATGACGACAATGTTCATCGTAAGTTCAAGGCACAAGCGGGTTGCGCGCAAAAATGATCGAAACCAACCGTTTAAAGGGCTGCAGCGAAGGTCCGTTTGGTCCATTCGCTTGAGCCTTGGGGGAATTTCTTTGCGACGGTCCAATCGGAGGTGAACGCGTAGGTGATTCGCCAAAGGAGCCTACAAGGCGCAGTACCAAACGCTGGATACCCGTCACAAAAAGGCCTTGGATTAGTCCACACGCAGAAACAATCCTTCGGTATCAACGACATTGTTTAGTGGCGTTCACGGTCATATGTCCGGCACCTCAGAGATGGACTATGACGGTGGAGCCGCTGACGTTACTTCCTCTCAGCCCCCTTGGTTCTTCCGGTTGAACCTTGGGGGTGCTTTTTGAGTACAGGTGACCTATCAGCCTATTTTCCTTTGCTCACATGGTAGTTAACGTGACTAAGGGGGTGCCACTCGCAGCAGTACCTAGCTGTCCTGTTGTTCGCAAAAGCGAGTGGTTGGGTATCTCCCCCAGCTCCTCCGTTGGCTATGCAGAGGTCAATGGAGGAGCATTTTCTCACGCATTGACACTCAAAGGTTACGCTACGGCAACTTACAGAATGGTTGCGTTAAACCATTGAGTAGCTGACAGTAATGCTACTGTGCAGCTGCACAGACCCCCTCGCACATCTGAGTCCTTTCACCAAAAGCTGCCTTGGTAAGCGAGGGGGACCAAGCCTTCCTGCGCTCAAGAATTGAATAGTGACGGTACTCCTTGAGCATTTCTCTGGAGGATTGGAAAACCAAACGTCTACAGCTTCTGCGGTCATTCCGAATGCCCAAGAGGATTGTCGAAAGCTGGAAATGAGCCGTAGACGGGGTTATTCTCCCATTATGTAGCCACAGCATTACTGAGGTCACCTTAGCTCACACAGTAGAGCCTTTGGGCTATATCTTTCTGGTATTTGCTTAGCTGCTGGTCTGATGGCTCGTAGCAATCTGGGCGAATTCTCGTGAATGTCGGTTTGGTAGCTGTACTCTGGATCATGACGTTGGTCGGATCGAAGATAGCTCAGGTCTGGCTTTTCCCTGCGTACATGAAGACTGGGAAAACGTGGGACAGGCACAAGGACCCTATTACTTGGAAGCTCATCCGTAGGCATCCGTTTCACGAACTGGGATGGTATAACTTTGCCGCGTTGGTATCAGCCGGGTTCTTCAGTCTCCTGAAAATCTAGCGGAGGCATTGGTCCTGAGCATACGCGACGGGATGAGGCATCAGGAAGGCAGTTAGCGCACACCAATACCACCAACAGTCCTCCACCCCCCGATCTGGTCTATCAACTCTATGGCTCTGAGACGGTCTCGCATGGTGTGCCTGAGGCAAGGCTGTCCAGCCCGCGCCAGCTATGGCCGAACGGACTCAAAACGTCTGAATCAATATTTTATTGTATAATAAAGTCTTCCGATAACTTCTCTCACGAAAAAGCTGGTGTCTCGAAAAGAAGATGCCGACGGTATGAAATCCATCACTGTGGTTTTTCGAGCACTTGTTAAGAAATCTACCGGAAAAGGGAATACAACAATGCCCGCCGCTTCAAAAACAATTTTCGCCCTTGGCATATGAAAGGCTGAAGTGACCAGAATTACTTCGGGTGAATTATGTTTGAGTAATTGCGCAACGGCTCTTGCTTCTTGATCGGTGTTCTCAACGTTCTCGGTCACAAATATTTCTTTATCTGGTATTCCGTTAAGTTTCGCAATTTCTTTAAGATAATGACCTTCAGGCACTCCAACTGACCATGGCAATTTGCCTCCCGTCAAAATGAGATAAGGCGCCTTACCTTCTTTAACCAGCTCAATCCCAGAAAAGATGCGATCTGACGCTTCGCTCCATTCGTACTGTAGCTTCTCTTTTCCATCGATTGCGCGAACCATTCCACTCAACACAACAACGGCGTCTGCCTTTTCAGCATCACTTGGTGACGAAAGGCTGTATCCACGTTCCAGGCTAGAAATAAGCTTGTTAGAGATAATCGGAAGCGAACAAAGGACGAAGAGGATAATTCCTGCAAAACTCACCGCGGTTCTTTTCCAGACAGCCCCCCAGATCAAAAGAAAAATGACCAATGACATTGGGCTGGCTAGTAATGGTAAGATTTTGTGGAGATAAATCATCGCGCGATCTTCAGGCCTTTAAAGCCCAAAGACCACTACTTTCAAAGGGATAAACGTTAGATTTCGTTGTCAGAATAGTTAACATCCGCTTTGTGTTTTTCCAAATAGCGATAGATTGCCATGATCTTACATTTCTGAACAAGGACTTCGTTGACCATACGGAGCCAGCCTCGCTGCTCTTCAGGTGCCTTGTCAATGTCCGACAGAGCCAGGTAAATCATATGCGAAAAGCTATCGGCCCAGCTCTTCGGACTGCGGTAGCCCAGAACGAACTTCGCCTCCGGGTAGGCTGCGTGCAACTCCTTGCAGAACCCCGCCGAGGGCCAGTCGACGGCACTTTGAAAACCTGCGTAGATCGCGTTCTAATCCAGTCGTCCGGCCACGGCCGCCTGCGACAACGGCAGTTGCGACGACATGTTGTCCAGAACTTCGATCATGTCATGGCATCGCCCAAAACCAAGCCGTTCCAGAGCAAGTTTCAGAGACATCGTGCCAGTACGTCCGATCCCCGCCCCAACTACTCACAATCCCATATGCGTCGACCTAATCTCTGCTACACTGCGCCGAGGAAACATCAGCAGGGGGGATAGCCTGTCATAATGTCGCCAACTGTGTAAGAAAAATTGCTTTTGGCACAGGTATCCCTTTGAAATGTTGTTCGCGAAGCCATCACTCTATTTCGGAGCGATCGTTCGTTACAAACCGCTGCTAAGTCCTCTTTGGGCGACGAACAGCCATTATCCGTGATCGGCATTAGAATCCGCTGAGCGGTTGGAGCAGCCACTGAAAGAGAGTTAACGAATACCCGCGCCCAAAGATTTTCGATCCGACAAGTAAGGAAGCCGGGATTGGGCCGCGGAGATCTTAGCAGTCTCCAGCGTGCCGTAGATGACCTCCGTTTGCGCACCGGAACGGGCCAGTTCACGACCGTCTGGAGCGGCGATGAAGCTCTGACCTAAAAACTCCAGCCCATGCTCTTTACCCGCACTGTTGGCATAGGCGAGATAAACATCGTTTTCATAGGCACGCGTTGGGATCATCCGATGAGACACCCACTCCCATTGCTTCCCAAGCGCAGTCGGTACCAGTATCAGCTGTGCCCCATAGCAGATACATGACGCGCGGTTTCCGGAAACTCAGCGTCATAACAGATCAACGTGGCGATCCGGATGTTCCTATAGGTGAAAAGCCCGCACCCCTTACCAGGCGTGAAATGCTCGCGTTCAAAATCAGGTGGGATCAATAGTTTTCGGTGCCCGCCTAATCGTCTGCCGTCTGGTCCAAAACACTGCGCAGAGTGAATGACACGGTGCTTGAGCCAAATTGCCAATATGGCTCAATACCAACCCATCGATATCCCATCTTGGGAACCTTTTTTGGCCACTTGTCCTCTTGCAGCACAACGTTCTGAAATTCTCGTAGAACTTGGGCGCACGGCGTTTGCCAACATATTCGGTTGGTAGCAGACATCGGCGTGCCCGGCGTCCAGTTCAGCGCGACGGGACGAAAGGTAAACGCGCATAGAAAGATTGCTTGCGCGAGCCCTGTCAGACATGATGCCCCTTCCATCAGCTGAAAGACGTGCCAATTTCATGGATGTACTGAGAACTCCTGACAGTCGTTTCGAAAATCTACCCGACTACGCTTTTAAGCCAAATTATCTCGACGACCTCAAAGGCTATGAGGGCCTAAGAGCACACTACCTGGATGAAGGTCCGGTCAAAGCGCAGCGGACATTCTTGTGCCTGCCAGGAGAGCCGACCTGGGCTTACTTGTATCGGCGCATGGTACCCGTCTTTGCCGACGCCGGTGCGCGGGTCCTCGTGCCGGACTGGCTGGGATTTGGAAGGTCGGACAAACCTGTTGATGACGACGTTTACAGCTTCGATTTCCACCGCGAAATGATGCTTGCCTTTATCAAAAAGCTCGACCTGCAAAATATAACTTTGGTGGTGCAGGACTGGGGCGGCATTCTAGGCCTGACATTACCAATGGACCTGCGGGACCGATTTTCTCGCTTGATCGTCATGAATACAGCACTCCCGGTGGGAGAAAGCCTCGGGGAAGGCTTTCAAGGCTGGAAAGACTATGTGGCCAGTCGGCCGGACCTGGATTGCAGCGCACTCATGAAACGGGCCTGCCCACATTTGACTGAGGCAGAAGCACTGGCCTACGAAGCGCCGTTTCCCGATCAGCGGTATAAGGCCGGTGTCCGCCGGTTTCCCCAATTGGTGATGATTGAGCCAGGGATGGACGGTATCGAAACGGCAAAGCGGGCCCGAAAATTCTGGCACACTGAATGGCAGGGAGAAAGCTTCATGGCGATCGGCGCGCAGGACCCGGTTCTGGGCGTTCCGGTGATGAGCAAGCTTCGAGAAATCATAAGAGGTTGCCCGGGGCCGATGATTTTGGAAGAGGCCGGGCATTTTGTGCAGGAATGGGGCGATCAGGTTGCGCGGACAGCACTGAAGCACTTTGGCGACATGCCATGAGATTGGGCGGCCACGATATCCGATGACAATCCGCTTCAAAACCGCTTCAGGCGCGGCAACGACTCCTAACGGTATCAATTAAATTGCTGTTGCATCGGCCCAAGCAGGCGTGTCCGGCGCCTGGGCGGGCAACCGGAGCCGGAACAAAGAATCTGGTTCCTACATGTGCCAGCCGGAAATCGTTCTCATGAACATCCGACAATCGGACCGGCCGACAAGAGAAACGTTCACATTTGAACAGTTAACTTGTATGCTTGATCAAAAATGACGTTCCGACGATTGCGGCGCGAAACACTTTTTCGGCTCAAAGCGTGAACCCACGAGTAGATACGAGGCACATGATAGAAGAAACCTACACAGATTGGTTTGTGGCCCAGCTGCGGCCGCAAGGACTGAGCCGCGCAGTAACACATCTAGAGCGGCAAGAATTTGAAACCTTCGCGCCCATGTTCAATGCCTCAACTTTGCGGGGCGGTATCCGGCACGCCGCCCGAAAGCCGCTGTTCCCCGGATATATTTTTGTACGCTTTGACCCCAATCGCACCGGCTGGACGGCGATCAACTCCACACGTGGCGTGGCACGCCTCGTTCTCAACGATCCACGCAAGCCCGTTCACTTGCCCCCTGCCCTCATGGCAGGTCTGATGGCACGTTGTGATGCCAACGGGGTGCTCTTACCTCCAGAAGAACTCGCTATCGGAGATAAAATACGGGTTTTGGCTGGTCCCTTTGCTGAGCTGGTTACCACAATCGAAAGCCTTCCCGATCAGGAACGGATCAGCGTGCTGATTGATCTGATGGGCCGCAAGGTGCGCACCTCGTTTCCGCGCAGTCAGATCGCAAGGCTCGGCTGAGGACCCCAGCTGAAACTGCAGCTGCTGCAACCATCCACGGTGCGAACGAGGCATCGCTGTTCTCGCTCGCAAACCACGAGCATCCAATGAGAACACATAGAAATTAAAGCCGGTTCAGCTTGTGCGTCTCAGTGCTGTGGCGTTCTATCGAAAGTGTTCCCGCCAATGTCTTTGGTCAGTCACAGAACCAAATGCACCTGTGAGGCCCTGGGGCCAGTCGGCGCTTTCTTCATCTCGCGTGGAAGTCACGCAGACTTTTTAAACCACGTCACACCAACACGAACATGCAAAAAAGCCCCGGCAGTTGCCGGGGCTTTCTCAGCTCAAGTGAACCCGATCAGTTCATCTTAAAATACTTGAACTTCGCCGTGTCGTCCGCAGCCACAATGGTATCGACGCCGGACTTCATGCCCCAGTTCAACACCTGGTGGTGGATCGGCACATAAAGCGCCTCTTCCTGAACGACTTGCCAGATCTCATTGATCATGCCGTTGCGCTTTTCCAGGTCGGTCTCAGAAGCCAGGGCCTCAATCTTGGCATCCAAATCAGGGTTCGAATACCGCGTGCCGTTCCAGGAGCCATACTTGTCATCCCGCGAGTGCACGAGGAAATTGAAGATGTACTCGGAGTCGTAGGTCGGCACACCCCAGCCCAGCATGTAGAAATCCGTCTCAAGCGTATTGATGAGCGGGAAGTGCTGCGCCTTCGGTTTGGCATCGAGATTTACGGTCACCCCAATCTGGGCCAGCATGCCTACCGCCGCCTGACAGATCGCCTCATCGTTGATGTATCGATCGTTCGGGCAGTCAAGTTGGATAGAGAAGCCATCACCATAGCCAGCCTCAGCCATCAGCGCTTTGGCAGCGTCAATGTCGGTCTTGGATGAGCTGTCCATCTCTTCATTCCAGCCGTTCACAAAAGGCGGCGCGATCATGCCAGCGGGAGCCGACTGCCCACGCATCACAACCTGTTTGATCGCGTCGCGGTTGATCGCCATGTTCACCGCGCGACGGACACGCACATCGGCAAAGGGGTTCTTTCCTTCGACATTATCATTGGCCAGATCCGCGTCGCCCATGTTCATGCCAAAAAAGATCACCCGGTTCTGCGGCGCGGTGCGCACGTCCAACCCGTCGGTGTCAGCCACACGGGAAAGGTCCTGCACCGGTACGTCCTGGATGAAATCAACCTCACCCGACAGGAGTGCCGCCACACGAGTCGCAGCGTTCTGGATGGGCGTATAGATGATCTCAGTCACTTCCATGGGGAACTCGTCTTTGCCCCAGTAGTTCTCGTTGATCGTAAGGACCGTCTTCACGTCAGGCTCACGGCTGACCAGCTTATACGCACCGGTGCCATTGGCGTTCTTGGCCGCAAAAGTATCCTCGCCCCCCTCATAATCCTGCACCTTCACGGCATTGTTCGCCTCGGCCCAGTCCTGATCCATGATGAAAAGATTGGTCAGGTTGTTCGGCATGATCGGGTTCGGACCATTGGTCTCGATCTCGATCGTATAGGCATCCGGCGCGCGCACCTCTTTCACGGAGGCGAGCAACTCCTTGTAGTCAGAGTCCGTGCTCATCGCGCGGTCTAGGCTGAACTTGACGTCGGATGAATCGAATGCCGCGCCGTCGTGGAAGGTCACGCCTTCACGCAGTTTGAAGACCCAGACGTTCGGGTTTTCTTCCGACGGCGCCCACTCAGTCGCAAGGGCCGGAACAATGGTGCCCTCCATGTCGCGCATCACCAGCGGTTCCATGATCTGGTGCGCCAACGCGGATGTTGGTCCCTCATTCTGCGCATGCGGATCCAGCGTGAGCGCATCGCCCGCTCGGGCCCATCGCAGCGTCTCTGCGCTGGCCAAGGTTGTGGTGGAAAGAAGAAGAGCTGCTGAAAGCAGCGTCGTTGTGGTTCTCATGGTTTTTCCCCGTTGTTTTATGATTGAAGCATTTTTGTGGAGATGGCCCCGGGGTGCAAGCAAGTAATTCGTTTTGCGTAACGGCACCCGAATATCCAGACGCGCCCTACACAATCGCTCAGCACCAAGGACCACCGCATAAACGCAGAACGCTTCGGCCCCTTCCGTCAGAGAGCCCAAGCGTGAGGACGGTGCCTCCTGGCCTTCCTTCAACGCCGTAAAGTGAGAACAAATCTCTTTGGTTCTGCTGCGCAAAGACAACATTGGTCACCAAATTTGTCGACTGATGCCTCATTTTCGCCATGAGGTTGCAGAAGGTTGGCATTATGTAATCACTGTCAAGCTTCAAAAGGAAAAAGGGCCAGCACAGACGAGATATTGGCGCAATGCGCAGTTTTCTCAGTCTCTGCCAGGATCCTTGTTTTTGATGCGGACGCGGGCAAGGACGCAGGTATGATCATCGGGTACCTTCTAGTCGCCATTTTTGCGGGTTTGACCGCGTTTATTGTGTCCCTTCTTCTCGGGACCTCTTTGCCGTTGGCTTTCGGCGCCTACACAATGGTCGCTACGGTGACACTGATTATGGTGCCTCTTACGAGAATGCTGGTGGGCACTCTTATCAATCAAAGCAAAACCTCCTCCGCCACGCCTGAACAAAACCGACAAAAGGATTTCGTCCCTGTCGACAAATTCAGCGGGAGCGCGGAAACCCCAATACGCGCCCTTGTGGTCGATGATGATCCGTTCATCTTGGATCTCGTCCCAATAATCTCTGAGAAAGCGGGTTTTTCTGAAACCACTACCGCCGCATTTGGTGAGGAAGCGCTCAAAATTTTGGCGGACACCAAAAAGAATTTCGATTGCATTCTGCTGGATATCAACATGCCCGGCATGGATGGCATTGAACTCTGTGGGCGCGTCCGACAGATCGCAGAGTACCGCCAGACACCAATTATCATGCTGACCGGAAAACGGGACATGCAGAACATGGGGGAAGCCTATCGGTCCGGTGCCAATGATTATCTGACAAAACCGTTCGATATCGAAGAACTGGAGACCCGGCTGCGATCAACGCTAAGAATGATCCAGACGAAGCGCGACCTCGCGCATCTCGGTTTCGAAAACATGCCGTTTGCTGAACGCAATCCCATCCCCGACCAAGGTTCTAAACTCCCAGAAGCGCTCTATTCCCTTGGCAGGAATAGCCTCATAGATCACGCCGCATTTTTAAGTTATCTGACGCAACTTCCTCGCAGAGAAGTGGCCAATGTGCGTGTGTTTGGTGTCAGAATTGATGGCGTTGACTCTATTCAGGCAGAGGCGTCCGAAGAGCAATTGATGTTACTCTTCGAAGATCTTGCAGCGGCCACGGTCGATTGTTTTGGAGCTGGCCAAACTGTCATGGCCTATGCCGACAAAAATACACTCTTGGTTGCAACCAATTCTGTGAACCCACCAACAACCAAAAGTATCGAAACCAGTATCCAGAGTCATTTGGAGTGGCACCTCTCCCTGGATGACTCAGGGCTTGAAAAGTTAGCGCGTGTGTCGGTCGGTGGACCGGTACAATTGCAGAGCATGAAAGCACAGCGGGCTGAGACTGCGACACATGAGGTCGATTACCTGCTAAACGACAGAGCTAAGCAGAAACGGAAAAAGCAAGTTGTTGACGTATCCAAACGCTAAGGCTTTTGGTTCGCAACACCCTCTTCGATGCTTTGACAACTGGAACCACGTATAATCTCTAGGTGTGACTATCTATGTAGCCGCATGGCTTGGCGCAGACTGACGTCTGACAAAGCTAGAATTAACCTAACAGATCGCAAACAGCCCTCTCACCAAACTGCTAGAACCGATGGGGAACGCGCAAGTTCTGTGGATCTCGCAGCAGCACCGCATGGTCTTTTCGGAAGCGGAAATTGAACTGATTTTTGGGGAGCCCGAAGTCTTGATCCCAGCCAAGCATCTTTTTGAGCGTCAAGGCATCGAAATCATCGAACTCTCTTCCGTCGAGTACTTCCACATGCTGTTCGACCAGCATGAGATCGTTTTCGCAGAGTGCATTGAAAGCGAGAGTTTCCATCCAGGTACTTTGGGCATGCAAATTCTCTCAGATGAGGCAAAGGCTGATCTTTACGAGTTCTTTCCTGATCTTGCCATTGACCCTATTTCATACGGTGGTTCGGCTCGTCTATCCTTGAAAGCGTTTGAAACCAGAGTCTTGCATGCGTGAGCATCGGAGCGCGATGTGAAGGAGCCCCAGTTTTTTCCTTGCAGTTCACTGGATGATGCATGATGCATCCGGTTCAGCGTCAAATGGGCTGACAGGAGAACAGGGCCATGCGCATTATCGAGTTGAAGATAACGCTTGAATATATCGAGCCTGCGGTAACGCGCAGCTTGCAGGTGCCTGCCGATATCCGCCTCGACCGCCTGCATCTGACGATCCAAGCTGCCATGGGCTGGCAGAACGCCCACCTGTATCAGTTCTGCATTGGCGAACCCTATCAATGGGGCGCTGAACGCTGGGTCGCACCCGACTTCGTCGATAGCCCTGAAGATTTGCCCGCAGACAAAACCACACTGGATCAGGCAGTCGCAAAGGCCGGTGAAGCCGGTTTAACCTACCTTTATGACTTCGGAGACGATTGGGAACATCGTATTGAATTGGGCCAGACCCGTGAGGCCGAGCCCGGCCAGCTCTATCCGAGATTAACCGAAATTGCCGGTTCATGCCCGCCTGAGGATATCGGAGGACCGCCAGGCTACGAGATGTTCGTCTCCGCCATGGCTGACCCAAAACACCCTGAACACGCTGAGCTCAAAGACTGGTACGGCGGCATATTCGACCCCAACACGCCAGCTGTCGACGAACTCCACCTCGGCGTTCTCAAACTCGCCAAACGCTGGAAGCAGAAAAAGAAATCAATCAACTGATAACTTGGGGCCAAAGCACCGCTTACGTCTATCGGCGTTTCGCCCCGCGTTCTTATTCAGCGGCTGTCCCTCTCACGTCCTGCACGCGGGCGCCGGGCCATTCCGGCGTTCTTCCTCAATAAGAGCTGTGAGGGTTGCTTCGGAGACCGAACCAATCACGACGGTGCGACCAACGACCAAGGCAGGCGTACCAAAAAATCCAAAAATCCGAGCCAAAGCTTCCGTGTTGCGCAAGCGTGCTGTGACGTCCGACCCATTCATGTCGGCCAGCAATCTTTCCGGATCCGCGCCAATGTCCTCTGCAATGATGCTTAAATAACTTTCCGTCGGAACGAAGCGCCCGCGCATCAAGCGTTTATGAAATGCCGCATAAAAACCTTGCATGTCCGCGGCGATTGCCGCGCGGGCGGAAAAGACAGATGTCGGTCCAAGCAATGGCCATTCGTGCCATGTTATTTGCACGCTACCCTCTGATCGCGCTTCAATATCCGCGAGCTCTTGAGTCAACACACGACAAAAGGGGCAGTTGTAATCGGAAAAGGATGCAATCGGAACGACACTGGCATCAACAGCGCCACCAAATAGAGCCCGACACATATCAGATCGAGCCGATCGCTCCTCTGCGCTCAAATCCACGGGATCCAGAGTCTCAAGCCCAATGAATGGGTTGGGAAAACCGCTCACTTGGCCCGCTGCAAGTCGCCGAAAACCCGGGGCCGTCTCTATGTCTTCGAAGTCAAATGCGCCAACAAACAGGGGAGCGACGCGCGGCCAAGCCCACCAGACCAACCCAGAAAGGATGACCACAGCAAGAAAAATGCGCCCCCTCTTGGGACCTCTACTCCTGCGCTCGGGGACAGACTGGGTCATCCGGTTGCCTCCTCCTCCACGCCAATCCGACAGGGAAATGCTGTCTCGTGCACCGACCATAGCAGCTTATTCCGCGCGCATACGCCGCGAAGCGCTTCATCGAAACAGAACCTGAGGAAACCTGGCATGAAATGAACGCGGCGCGCAACGCAAGTGAATGACACACCGGCTGAGGCCGGTGGCATCATTTGGCGGAATGTAATTCCAGGTACTGCATGATGATGTCGT
>NZ_JBFNXX010000292.1:0-231 GCF_040811725.1 Sulfitobacter sediminis | reverse complement strand
CCGCGGCGCCAACCACCGGCGCGACCCGAGCGGCTGCGAGAACAACTGCGGCGACAACAACGGCGGCGAGAACAACGGCGGCGATAATAACGGCGGCGAGAACAACGGCGGCGACAACATCGGCGGCGAGAACAACGGCGGCGTCAACAACGGCGGCGACAACAACGGCGGCGGCAATAACGGCGGCGACAAACATCGGAACTGCACACCGCTCGACTCCAGACACTCCTC
>NZ_JBFNXX010000291.1:0-231 GCF_040811725.1 Sulfitobacter sediminis | reverse complement strand
GCCCCCCCGCCCCCCGCGCGCTCCCCGGCCCCCCGCGCCCCCCCCCCGCCCCCCCCCCCGGGGGGGGGGGGGGGGGGCCCGCCGGGGGGGGGGGGGGGCGCGGGGGGGCCCCCCGCGCCCCCCCCCCGCCCCCCCCCCCCCCCCCCGCCCCCGCCCCCGCCCCCCGCCCCCGCGCCCCCGCCCCCCCCCCCCCCCCCCCCCCCCGGCCCCCCCCCCCCCCCCCCCCCCCCC
>NZ_JBFNXX010000290.1:0-231 GCF_040811725.1 Sulfitobacter sediminis | reverse complement strand
CTACACCACGGGGGGCTCTATTACCGTCGTCTACAATACCGGCGGCGATAACAACGGCGGCGGCGACAACACCGGCGGCAATAACGGCGGCGGCGATAACAACGGCGGCGAAAATAACGGCGGCGAGAACAACGGCGGCAATAAAGAGCGCAAGAACACACGTCTGAACTCCAATCACTCCTAGTGATATCGTATGCCGTCATCTCCTAGGAAAGCCGGGCGGTGGGGGGG
>NZ_JBFNXX010000289.1:0-231 GCF_040811725.1 Sulfitobacter sediminis | reverse complement strand
AATGTATTTTATGGGTAAAATCATCGGAATCGACCTCGGTACAACCAACAGTGCTGTGGCCTACATGGTTGCTGGTAAGCCAGAGGTAATTGCAAATGCTGAAGGAAACCGTACCACACCAAGTGTCGTCGCCATCAACAAAACAGGCGAGCGTTTGGTTGGGCAAGTTGCTCAGCGCCAACGTGTGACGAACGCTAAGAACACTATTTATGGTGTAAAGCGTTTGATCGG
>NZ_JBFNXX010000288.1:0-203 GCF_040811725.1 Sulfitobacter sediminis | reverse complement strand
GAGCCGGAGCCCTTCGTGCCACCGGAACCGCTGCCCATGGTGCCGCCAGAGCCGGACCCCTTCGTGCCACCGGAACCGCTGCCCATGGTGCCGCCAGAGCCGGACCCCTTGGTCCCCCCGGAACCGCTGCCCAGGGTGCCGCCCGAGCCGGAGCCCTTGGTCCCACCGGAACCGCTGCCCATGGTGCCGCCAGAGCCGCACGC
>NZ_JBFNXX010000287.1:0-231 GCF_040811725.1 Sulfitobacter sediminis | reverse complement strand
ACGATATCTGGGCCGAGAGTTTTGGCGTGGGTGGTGAGGATATCACCGAAGAAGCCGTGTTGAAACCAAGATGCTCTGTGTGAAGTTGCTGGGGCAGAGCCTCTTGGCTCGGGACTTTGACCGCCAGGTCGCAGAAATCCAAATCCGTGTTGCCTCCCTAAACAAGTACACCGCTCTTGGCATAACTGTTACTGATGTCGTAGGCTAAATCCGTCCGTGGAAAGTGTTAGT
>NZ_JBFNXX010000286.1:0-231 GCF_040811725.1 Sulfitobacter sediminis | reverse complement strand
CTCCGGCCCCGGGGGTTCAGGGGGGCGGCGGCGGCGCATTGGCCGGACAACGCCCGGTTTGGCCACATGGGCCGCGCGGGTGGCGCGCTGGAAAGCCGCGCGCTTGGTACGGGTGACAAGACGAAAAGAAACCGCCGGGGGCGCGTCCCCGGGTGTGGCGGTATCGCCATCCTGGGGGGCCGCCGGCGGTGTCATGCTTGTCCGGTGCTGTAAGCGCGGTTTACGCGCTCA
>NZ_JBFNXX010000285.1:0-231 GCF_040811725.1 Sulfitobacter sediminis | reverse complement strand
AGCTGGGGTCTTCGGCTCATGCGCCGGAAAGGCCGCCGCAGAGCCGTCGTCGCCGTTGCCCGCAAGCTTGCTGTCGTTATGCACCGCATGTGGGCAGACAACACCGAGTTCCGTCAGAGACCATTGGAGGGCGCCGTATGAACTGAACCTTCGACAGTGAATGACACACCGGCTGAGGCCGGTGGCATCATTTGGCGGAATGTAATTCCAGGTACTGCATGATGATGTCGT
>NZ_JBFNXX010000284.1:0-232 GCF_040811725.1 Sulfitobacter sediminis | reverse complement strand
ACGTACAAGCAAGTTGTCATCGCCGACTTCTACATCATCCTACGAACCCCGGCCACAATTGCCCGAGACATCGGAACAGCGATCATCAGAGCCGCGCCCGCGAACATTGTCGTCCGATCTGTAGTCACTGTAGTCACCGTCGCGCCAGAGGCCACGCAACGAACAGTCGTCGTCAAGGTCCCTGTCCCGAACCCGGTCACGGTCCCGATCTCGCCCCCGCAGGCGATCACCG
>NZ_JBFNXX010000033.1:0-21014 GCF_040811725.1 Sulfitobacter sediminis | reverse complement strand
GCAAAGACCCGCGCAAATGCGCCGCGACGGTGCTTGTGGTCGTCGCCGTTGGTCATCAGCATGAACGTTTCAAGAAACGAACGACAACGCCCGTCCGGAATGCCCATAATGTTGCAAAACTCAGCGCCAGGCACCTGAATAAGGCTTGGATGTGCCGCGAGCCTTGTAACGTCTTCATCCCTCAAAGCAGAGACGCGCGACGGCATCATTCGGACAACCGGCGTTTGTTTTCGCAACGTATCGAGTTCTTCGAGTGACAGTTTGGCGTAATCTTCGATCGGCATGAATGGGATGCCGTCTTCTCCGATCGTCGTTTTCATTTGCTGACCTCGCTTTGAAATATAGAATGCAATTTGACTGTGCGCTGACCATTTGCTGTTCGGACTTCAACTCATGGCACTGTGCCACACTATCGGCGTCGACAATAGTGTCTGAAATGTCCGCTTCTGAGACATCGGACGCAACCGCAGCGGATGGCCGGTGTTGGTAATTGCGGTTGGTGCAAATCAAAGGCGGAAGTTGCTGCGCTGCCGACTATCGCCAAGTGACCGGTATCAGACGTTTTGCAGACATCTGAAGACGATCCCTTTTCATAAGCCAAACGACATCTCAGGCCATAGACTCATGGTTTGAGTTTATGGGTCGAGCTTGAGAAACTCCAGCCGAGTCGAAATCAACCATTGGGGCCTCTCATGCCGTCAGTCGCTGTCGATCCGTCCGGAACCTTTCTTACCCTTGAAACGGCCACTGGCCCGCATCGTTTTCATGCGATCTGGCTGCGGGACAATGCGCAGGATGCAGAAACACGCGCTTCCGGAAACGGGCAGCGATTGATTGCTTTGCGCGACATCCCTGACGAGACCCGTATGCGGCGGCCAAGATCGCCCCGGAAGGGGCGCTTCATGTCCGCTTTGTGCCGGAGAACAAGACCGTTCACTTCGATCCCGCTTGGCTTGCAGCTCATGCCTATGACCGGCACGCACGGTCAGCTGCGCGGGGCTGGTTGCCTGATGGGATCGAGCCGTGGGATGCGGGGCTGATGGACGCTGTGCCTTGCGGCGACTTTACCCTGCTGCAAAAACGCGGCGCCCCTTTGCGCGACTGGCTGGGTCAGATCGTCCGCTATGGTTTCGCCAAGGTGGTGAACGCGCCGGTCGAACCAGGGGCGCTGTTCCGGATCGTCGATCTTTTCGGCTATGTGCGCGAAACGAACTATGGCCGCCACTTCGAGGTGCGGACCGAGGTTAACCCGACCAACCTCGCCTTCACTGGCCTCGGGCTTCAGGCTCATACCGACAACCCCTATCGAGACCCTGTTCCTACGATTCAGGTTCTCTACTGCCTCGAAAGCTCTGCCGCGGGGGGCGAGAACATGGTGGTCGACGGGTTCGCCGCAGCACTGCGGCTGCGCGAGGAAAATCCGGAGGGGTTCGACCTGCTGGCCGATCATTGCGCGCGGTTCGAATATGCCGGTGAGGCGGGCGTTTGCCTGACCTCGCGCCGCCCGATGATCGAACTGGCGCCGGACGGTGAACTAATTGGTATCCGCTTCAACAACCGCTCTTTCGCCGCGGTGACGGATGTGCCCTTCGACAAGATGGAGGCCTATTACGCCGCCTATCGCCGTCTGGGCGAGATCATCGACGACACGGCCATGGAGGTGACCTTCCGCCTGAATCCGGGCGAGGCATTTGTCGTTGACAACACTCGCGTGCTGCACGCGCGCAAAGGCTATTCTGGTGAGGGGACGCGCTGGCTGCAAGGCTGTTACGCTGATAAGGACGGGCTGCGTTCCGCCTATGACGCGATTTGCCGCGAGGGCGTGCTGGAGGCTGCGGAATGAGGCCCGATATCAACAATCTGACCACTCAGACAATTGTCGCCTTCATCGGCTCGATCTTCGATCGGCGCGGCGGTGAGGAATATCTGGGCGAGCCCGTGACCATGGGCGAACACATGCTGCAGGGCGCGACGATCGCCGAGCGCAACGGCCAGCCCGAAGAAATCATCGTCGGCGCACTGCTGCACGACATCGGCCATTTCACAAGCGAATTTGGCACCTTCACAATGGAGGACACCGAGGACCGCCATCACGAGGACGCAGGCGCCCAGGTGTTGGAGCGGTTCTTTCCTTCTGTCGTGACCGATTGCTGCCGATACCACGTCGCGGCAAAGCGTTACCTCTGCGCGACCCGCCCCGAGTATTTCAAGCGCCTGTCCGAGGCCTCGATCCATTCATTGAACCTGCAGGGCGGCCCAATGTCGCCCGAAGAAGTGACCGAGTTCGAAAAGAACCCGAACCTCAAGGAGATCATCGCCGTTCGATATCTCGACGAGGCAGGGAAGGTCGCGGGGATGGAGACACCCGACTTTTGGCATTTCGCGCCGATGGTGCAACGGCTGGTCGACAAGCACTTGTCCGGCACCTGATCGCACAAGGCGCTCGATCGTGTCGGGCTAGTAGGGAGTGAACGTCAACTCTTAGCCAACGTCCGAAAAAGTAGGGCTCTCAAGCCTGACACCTTTAGTGCTCCGGAAGCATCCGAATATTGCTGGCATGTTCCTCATTGCGGACATTGAAGCACTTGTCGCGCAATAGTGCTTTGTCCCGCTTCTGAGACATCGAGTGCAACCGCAGCGGAGGGCCGGTGTTGCTAAGTGCAGTCTTAGCAGATCAAAAGCTGACCTTCCCGTGGTCACCGATCATCCGACCATTTTGATCAGATGTCTCAGGAGAGACCTTTGCCGACTTTCCTTTGGACTGCCAAGAGCAATTTATTACTGTCGGCACAAATCATTGTGCAAAGGTCCGGGTCATGCATCCAACTGAGAAAATCGTTCGTCAATTCCATGAATCGTGGGACATGCGCGATCCCGATCGCGGCGCAGAGGTCATCGCGGAAGATTGCGACTTCGAGGATGTTGCCCGTGGTGAAAGCTTGCCAGGCAAGGAAGCGTACAAGGCCGACTACGAGCGCTGGCGCGAGGCTTTCCCGGACGGGCTCTGCAAGGTTGAGAACGTTATTGTCAGCATGGATGGGGAATGGGCTACCGTCGAGTTCCGCAACACGGGCACTCACACGGGCGTTCTGCGTTCAAGTCTTGGAGACTTTCAGCCAACAGGACGACGCGCGGAAGTCCGCTATTGTTCCGTGATGCGGGTCAAGGACGGAAAGGTTGTAGAAGGTCGAGACTATTACGACAGCGCAACAATCGCCCGGCAACTGGGGCTGGTCGACTGAGGTGCGAAGGTTCCTTGATTGTCTTCGGAATGTCCGGGCGCACGCCAACTGAAGCCAAGCCTCGCAGCCCGCTTGGTCCCGCACCTTAGACCGCGGACGCCGTCGCCGCGAATGGCTGGTGTCTGGTACAGAGCGGCCCCGCTTAAGCTTCATAAAACTGAGCGTATTCTTCAAGAACGTGGTGCTGATGTCAGTCACCAGCCGAACCGGTACGGGTAGTGTAGCGGAACGCGTGCGGGGGAAATGACTTAGACAGAATTGGCCTTCTTTGCGGCTTGGGTGCCAGTGGGGTTTTGCCGAACCTAATTCGACCCGCTGGCGGATGCGCTGAAAAGAGGTCCGGTCCCTCGAATTTCAGCAATTCAGGTCATTGTGGCCCTTCCTTACGACGACGTGGTAGCGTCAATCCGAAACCGCCGGGAGGGAGCGTGGGATGTTCAAGGGTGCCATCGGAACGATCGACTTCGAGCGGATCGGGCTATCATCCGGAACCATCGCTGTTCCGCATTCCGTGGATCGATCGCCCTACTACCAAATCCAAGTGCCCTTCTGGCGTCTCCGGACCGGCGAAGGGCCCTCGATCCTGTTGCTCGGCGGCAATCACGGTGACGAATACGAAGGGCCGACAGTTCTGACGAAGTTTCTACAAGCGCTGTCCCCCGAGGACATATCGGGCAACATCACGATCTTTCCGGCGCTCAATGCACCTGCAATCGCGGGCCACGCGCGGTGCTCGCCCTTCGATGGGGGGAACTTGAACCGGTCCTACCCGGGATCGGTGGGTGGCATGCCGACAGAGCAGATCGCTGCTTTCATCTCGCAAGAGATCATACCGAGGCATGACACGGTGTTCGACTTTCACGCCGGTGGCACTTCGATGGCGCACATCGGATGCGGACTGACCCAGAGAGAGCCCGGCGCGGAGATTGATCCGGCAACCCGCGCAGCCCTCACTGCGATGGGGCTGCCCTACGTTTTCCTGATCGACACCGACGCGGCGAGCCCAACTGCAATTGGCCAGGCGCGGCGCGCCGGTAAGCTCGCGATCGGCGGGGAATTTGGAGGAGGAGGGAGCCTGACCCCGCAATCGGTGCGCGATACGACGAACGCGCTGGAGAACGTCCTGTTGCATCTTGGCATCCTCAAGCACCGGATTCTTTCGCGTCCCCCGGAGCAGGAGGTCGAGACGCAGTTTGTGACCTTCAACCGGCCTGAGTTGTTCGTCTACGCGACGGAGGCGGGCTGGGCCGAACCGTTGGCCGAGATCGGCGATACCGTTTCGGCGGGCCAGCCCTCGCTCAGGATGTTTGATCTGTTGTCACCGGAGAAACCGGCATCGCTTTACCACTTCGCCGCCGACGGTATTGTGCTGGCGCGGCGCCTACACGCGCACGCCCAGCGTGGAGATTGCCTCTTTGCCCTAGGCGGCCCTCTATGATCACAACCCCAAAGGTCCCGCGAAGTATGTTCAAGTGAATGTCTGGTCCGTACCGCTTCTGAGACATCGGACGCAGTCAAAACGAGTGGCCGGTGTTGGCAAAGGCGGGCGTTGCAGCGCGAAAGCGGACGTTGCTTCGGCGCGAGCCAGTCATGAGTGGCCGCTGACGGCAGCATTCCGGTCATCTGATGAAAAGCCTCGGATGACCCAAAGGAGCCCATCTCAGGCCCTGGTTTCTGCTGCAGCATTCGACGCGAAGGGCGGAAACCGGACCTTCTCTGCAGCCGCGAATCCGTCCTGGGCAAACGCGGGAAGTGGACATACCAGAGCATTCAAAACCCAGCCGCGCTAAGCAATACTGCAGGGCCTCTTCGAGCCTGAAGAAGCCATCGAATTTGGAAGTTTTTCAGATCACTCGCATCTGGACCGCGGGCGGGCTCGAGCTAACAAACCGCTAGACTTCGAATTGCCTTAATCGAAATGTCGACATGATTGGCAGCTCTTTTTGAGCTTCTGAATTGGCTTTGGTGAAAGCCGATTGCCACCGCGCTATTCGGAGTTTGTCTGAAATTCTCTTCAGCTAGCAGTGACTTGCTGCGACAGACGCTCTTGCTTGAAGGTATCAGCGGGATAGTACTGAAGGCCCGATTTCAGCGAATGAGGTTACCCCCAACTGACCAAGTGCCCGAACCAGCTCAAGTTGAAGAATATCGAGCGCGCGTTTGCCGCCTGCGGCCCCTCCGGCGCCGACGCCATAGGCCAGCGCCCGGCCCGCAAATGAGAAGTCGGCCCCAAGCGCTTTCGCTCTCAGCAGGTCCGCGCCGCGACGGATGCCGCTGTCTATGGCAATGCCAATCTTGCCGCCAACGGCTTGGGCGATGCGGGGCAACGCTTCGATCGTCGGCGGGCCGAAGGCGACCTGTCGGCCGCCGTGATTGGAGACAACGATACCTTCACATTGTAACTCCGCGCACTTGATCGCATCCTCGGGATGCAGGATGCCCTTGACCAGGAGCTTTCCCCCCCAGCGGTCCCGCAGCTTTCTCAGCGCCTCCCAGGTGAAGCCTGGCGTGATCAGGGTCTTTTGTACCTCAGCGTAGGAAGTGGCGCTCTGCAGCAGGTCCGCGTAGTTGGCGATGTTCGGTTTGCCGTGGCGCAGTGTCTCAAGCGACCAGCGCGGGTTTAGGGCAAGCCCCAGCAGAACCTCCGGGGTTATCCGGAAAGGCACGGCCAGCTGGTTGCGGATGTCCCGGTCACGCTTGCCCGCAGCGGGCACGTCGGCGGTCACGATCATCGTGTCGTAACCCGCCGCTCCGGCCCGGGCGATCAAGCCTTCGGTGACCGCATCATCGCTGGAGACATAGAGCTGGAACCAGGCATTGCCCTCTGCTGCTTCGGCCAGCTCTTCCAGTGTGGTGGAAGCCGCGGAGCTGGCGACGTAAGGGATGTTCTGCCGCGCACAGAGCCGCGCGAGAGAGAGATCCGCGTTGGGCCAAAAGGCGTTGAGCATACCGA
Source organism: Sulfitobacter sediminis (assembly GCF_040811725.1). Taxonomy (NCBI): domain Bacteria; kingdom Pseudomonadati; phylum Pseudomonadota; class Alphaproteobacteria; order Rhodobacterales; family Roseobacteraceae; genus Sulfitobacter; species Sulfitobacter sediminis. The sequence goes on along the minus strand of NZ_JBFNXX010000033.1, from coordinate 14,819 downwards.
TAGGCGCCATGCCAAAGGGCAAGTCATAGGTCTTGCCGAAAAACTTTGCCCGCGTGTCGATTTCAGAGACATCGACCATGTAGCGCGGCGTCAGTTCGACCTCCTCAAAGGCCTCGCTATTACGGCGCAAGTTGCGCTCGTTCTCCGCCCCGCCATCGACCAGGTCGAAAGCAAAGCGCGGAATACGGCGCTTTGCCATAAGCCGCAGATCGTCAATTGAGGCCGCGCGGTCCAGTCGCATCAGATCGACCACCCGCCATCGACGGCAATGGCCTGCCCGGTCGTGAAGGCCGACATGTCTCCGGCAAGGTAGCAGACCACCTCGGCGATCTCCTCCGGCGTGCCTAGGCGGCCCATCGGCTGACGATCTTTGAAGGCGGCGAGGGCCTTGTCAAAGTCGCCCGTGGCCCGCAGCCGGTCTTCCAGGGAAGGGCTTTGCACGGTGCCGGGGCAGATTGCATTGCATCTTATGCCCTCTTTCACGAAGTCTGCGGCGATGGCCTTGGTCATTCCGATGATCGCGGCCTTCGACGATCCGTAGGCAAAGCGGCGCGGCGCGCCCTTCTCACTCGAGACGATGGAGGCGATGTTGACGATGGAGCCTGCGCCCTTTTCTAGCATGCCCGGCAGGACCGCCTTGGTGATACGAAAGAGCGCCTTTGCATTGAGATCGAAGGATCGGTCCCAAACCGCATCGTCGCAATCGAGGATCGTGCCGTCGTGCACCCAGCCCGCGCAATTGACGAGGACTTGCAGCGGCGGCAGGGACGCGACCAGGGCCGCTACTGCCTCCGCGTCCAGCACGTCGAGCCGGTGGGCGGTTATGCCGTCAGTCTTTGAGGCGAGGTCCTCTACCGCCGCACCGTCAATATCCGTAGCGATGACCTTGGCCCCCCGCGCGGCAAGCGCCTCAGCGGAAGCGCGGCCAATGCCGTTCCCGGCTGCGGTCACGAGGGCGGTTTTTCCTGTCAGTGTCTGTTCCATGTGTCCTCTCTCATCGGGCCAGCCATCCGCCATCCACCGTCACCACGCTGCCGTGGCAGTAGGAGCCAGCGTCGGAGGCCAGGAAAACGGCGGCACCGGCCATCTCGGATGGGTCGGCGAAACGGCCCGCGGGGATGCGTTCCAGCAGGGCCTTCGCGCGCTCCGGGTCGTCCCTGAGGGCCTGGGTGTTGTCGGTCGCGGTATAGCCCGGCGCGATGGCGTTCACATTGACCCCGGTCCCCGCCCATTCGTTGCAGAGCGCCTTGGTCAGGCCGATCACCGCATGCTTACTGGAGGCATAGGCGGGCACTCTCAGGCCCCCCTGTGATCCCAGAACCGAAGCGACGATCACGATCTTTCCACTGCCTTGGGGCACCATCCGGCGACCTGCGGCCTGGGACAGCAACCAGACGGAATCGAGATTGACCGAAAGCACGCGCCGCCATTCTTCAAGGGGCATCTCCACCGAGTCTTCCCGGTGGATGATGCCCGCATTGTTGACCAGAATGTCGAGACCGCCGAGGGCTTCGGCAGCGAAGTCCACGACCTCCCCTGCCGCGCCCTCGTCCATCCCGGTGAAATCCGCCTGCACCGCATGGGCCTGGCGGCCCAGTGCCTCGATCCTGGCGATCGTGTCGCCGGGGGCATGGCTACGGTAGGTCAGAGCAATATCGGCTCCGGCGGCGGCAAGGCCGAGGGCGATGCCCTCGCCGATGCCTGTCGCGCCGCCGGTCACGAGGGCCTTGCGACCCGTGAGGTCAAAGGGAGTGCCCATGGTCAGTACCGGTTCGCGATGGGCAGGTCTTCGGCGGGGAAGAGGCTGATCACCTCGCAACCGGTTTCGGTTACGACGACCTCCTCCTCGATCCGTGCCGCCGAGTAACCGTCTGCCGCCGGGCAGTAGGTCTCAAGGGCAAAGACCATGCCGGTCTGGATTTCCATCGGGTGATCGAGGCTGACCGCGCGGCTGATGATGGGACGCTCGTGCAGGGCCAAGCCCAGGCCATGACCAAACTGCAGGCCAAAGGCCGCGTCCTCGTTCGGGAAGCCGAACTCCTCCGCCTTGGGCCAGAGCTTGGCCACCTGATCCGTGGTCACACCGGGCTTGATTGCCTGGATCGAGGCGTCGATCCATTCCCTCGCCTTCACGTAGGCATCGTTCTGGGCCGGTGTCGCGCGGCCGATGTTGAAGGTCCGGTAGTAGCAGGTGCGGTAGCCCTGATAGGACTGCAGGATATCGAAGAAGGCCTGGTCACCGGGGCGGAAGTAGCGATCTGTGAAGTTGTGGGGGTGCGGGTTGCAGCGCTCGCCCGAGATGGCGTTGATCGCCTCGACGTCATCGGAGCCCATCTCGTAGAGCATCTTGTTCGACAGGGCGACGATGTCATTCTCCCGCACACCCGGCTTCAGCTCTTCGTAGATCATGTGATAGACGCCATCGACCATGGAGGCGGCTTGGGTCAGAAGCTGGATCTCGTCCCAGTTCTTGATCTCGCGTGCCGCCAGCATGATCTGCTGACCGTCGACCACGTGTAGCCCCTCTTCCTGCAGTGCGTGGAACATGGCCGTTTCTGCGTAGTCCACACCCACCGGCATGTCCGCCATGCCTGCATCCTTGATCAGCTGCGCGATCTGCTTGGCGTATTTCTTCATCAGGCCGAATTCCGGCGGAATGGTGCCGCGCATGCCGACAACGCCCGCAAGGCAATGATCGGGCTCCAACCAGTCGGAATGGAGCTTGTGGTGCATCGCCGCCGAGCCGAAGTCCCAGACGTAGGGGGAGTCGTCGCCCGTGAGCAGGCAGAAACGGCACATCTTGTCCCGTTCCCATTCGCCGATCTTGGTGGCGCTGACGTAGCGGATGTTGTTCACATCGAAGAGCAGGAGCGTGCCAGCGTTCGAGTTCTTCAGTGCCTGCCGCGTCCGGGCCAGCCGGTAGCGGCGCAGGCGGTCATGGTCGATCCGGCGTTCGAAATCGACCGAGGTATGGCCCCAGGCGGGCAGCTTGTCGCGCCATTCCCAGTTCGGTTCGAGGTCCTGAGGGGTAAGCATGTTCGGCATCAGGGCACGTGACATAGTTGTCTCCTTTCGGGCACGGCAGATCGCACCCGTTTTGCATGAAAATCAGTTGGTTAGTCGCTTACTTCGTGACCCAGCCACCGTCGATCGAGATCATCTGGCCGGTCATGTAGTCGCTATCGTCTGAGGCCAGGAAAGAGGCCGTTCCGATGATGTCTTTCGGATAGGACACGCGCTTGATCACGAGGTTGTTCTCGACGATGTCGTCGTAGGCCTGGCCTTCGCGTTCCTTGAAGCCGATCTCGACCAGATCCTTGTCGAGCTGCTCCCAAAGCGGGGTGACCACCACTCCGGGGGCATATCCGTTCACGGTGATGTTGTGTTCCGCCAAACCCAGCGCGCCGCATTCGGTGAGCGCCAGACAGCCATACTTGGAGGTGCAGTAAACGGTGACATCCACCAGCGGCTTGCGCGACGCGATGGAGCCCACGTTGATCAGCTTGTAGGGATGATCTACCATCGGACCCTGGGCGATCATCTGCTTGGCGGTTTCTTGCATGCCGAGCCACATGGCCTTGGTGTTGACGTTCATGATCATGTCCCAGTTGTCTTCGTCGATATCCATGAAGAACCGGGGCTTGTTCAGGCCCGCGTTGAAGAGGCCCACATTGATCGAACCGAAAGCCTCGACTGTGGCGGCGACGGCGGCGGCGTTGTCCTCGCGCTTGGTCACATCCATCTTCACGGCGATGGCCTTGCCGTTTCCGGCCTCGTTGATTCGGTCCGCGACCTTCTGCGCCTCATCTACATCGAGGTCCCCAAGGCAGACGTTCGCCCCCTGCGCCGCAAAGGCCTCCGCATTGCCCGCCCCCATGCCGCGCGCGGCACCGGTGATTAGAATATTCTTACCTTTCAGGCGATTGGGGTCCATGGTGTCTCCTCCTTGATGTCACGGTTGTTCGTTCTGATGAATCAGCGCATCGGCCCGTGACTGAGCCGTGCGCAAAGCCTCGCGCGGGGTTGTGATCCCGCGGAGCATGTCGTGAAATTCCTGGCCGCAGATCCGGATGATATCGCCGATCTCGGGGATCGGCGGGCGCGGCCAGAATTGCAGCTCATCGTGCCAGGACATGGCATCGACCGCTTCGAAAATTGGCGAGGCGCGGCGTACTTCGGGATCCGAGCCGACGGAATAGCGTGGATTGGTACGGCTGCCGTGCTGCACAAAGAGCTTCTGTGCTTCGGGCGAGGTGAAAACTGTCAATGCCTCGACCGCAGCGGCGACACGCTCCTCGGGCAGGTTGGCCGGAATTCCCAGGACGTAGCCGCCTACAGGCGCGATCTGGCCCGCGCCGGGACCTGCTGGGTGCGGCAAGTACCCAGTCTGTCGATAGGCGGGAGAGCTTTCGTCGAGCTCAAAATAGGGGGCCAGCAGCGTATAGCCGTAGGCCATGGCGATATTGCCCTCGGCATAGGGGCGGACCCGCTCGTACCAGGACATCGAAAGGATATCGGGCGGTGAATAACGCAGAAGCTCCATCAGGAATTCTGCAGCCTGCAGGCCCGCATCTGTATCTATCGTGATCCGGTAACCCCCCTCGGACAGGCGACTGGTGTCAAAGCCGCCCGCAATCTCGGGCAGGTCCAGAACCGGCTGGCCGAAATCGGCCAGGGCCATCAAAAAGGTGTGGCCCAGCGCCGTACCCCGCGCCGCATTCCAGGCGATGCCGTAGAATCCCCGGCGCGGATTGTGCAGAGCACGCGCAGCCTTGAGTAATTCATCGGTGCTTGAAGGTGGCTCTAGCCCCGCATCAGCAAACATATCGCGCCGGTAGAACAAGAGCTCCGGTGTGGTCTGCGCCGGAACGCCGTAGGCGCGACCGCCCCAGTGGGCCGCCTGCCAACCGGCAGTGTGGAAATCGGCGGGATCGAGCCGCGCAATGTCCATTACCTCTTGCAGCGGGCGCAATACCTTCTTCTCTGCGAACTCCCCGATCCAGGGCAGGTCCACCGCGATGAGGTCATAGCGGCTGGCGGGACGCTCGGCATTGCGCAGCGCCTCTTCGCGCAGACGGTCGATGGAAAAAGCGCGCTGGCTGATCTGGGCGCCAATGACCTGTTCAAATTGGCGCTTGAGGGTCTCCATAACCATAAAGGTCGGATCGCCGTGTACGAGGGCCCGGATGCCGCCGGGTACCTTCAGCGGTTCGCTCAGGACATTCAGCGGCGGAATGGATTGCGCCGCAATGTAGCTGCCGCCGAAGAAGTAATCCTTGGTCTCATCCGTGCGCTTTCGCCCGCCAAAGCGGGCTTCGGCCAGGCGACGGATGCGCCCCGAGACCTGCACCCACTGCTCAAGCAGTTTCTCGCTGGGGTGCATGGAAAAACTCTTGCCGGTCTTGGTCCGGGGCCGCTGTTCGATCAAGCCAGCCTCGACCATCTCCTTCATCTTGCGATTGGCCGTGGCATAGGGCACGCGGCTCGCGCCGATAAGGGCCGTGGGCGTAATCGTCTTTCCCGCGAAGTGACCGTCCAGAAGAAACAGCGCCATTCGCAGGTGCGGATTTGGCGCGGTGATATCAAGCGTATGTTCCAGCTCGTCATTGAATTCATCGAGGAAAGACAGGGTATCCAGTAGTTCCGATCTCGCCTGTGGCGAAATCGAACTGGATAAAGTATGTCCCCCCATGTCATTCATCTGGCTGTCAGGCCTTTTCCGCTTTTGTCTCGCGCGCCGCGCTGGTGATTTGTCCGTACTGAATGTCTGATGCCCGCTCATCTCGCGTCCTTTCCAAAATGTCCAAAACGGTTGGGCCAGCGTATTCCGAAAATGTTCAAAACGGATATTTTTTTAGCCGATATGGACATTTTTTTGCATTTTGGATGGGGCGGAACCTGCAGATTGCTCGACAGTCATCCGGCGTGCCGGAAGATTCTTCAGCATCGGAGGGATGCTGGGAGACCAGGAATGAAATACGGAACATCCGGGAGGAGACCTCAATGAAACTTCGCAACGCACTTGCCGCAACTACAGCTTTGGTCGTCATGGCCAGCGCCGCATCCGCCGAAACGATGAAGATCGGCATCACACAGAATAACGTCGGCGTGGACAGCTATCAGACCACCTACGAAAAAGCCTTTATCGAGGCCGCCGATGCCAATGATGCGGTCGAGACCGTTGTTCTCGATGCAGGTGGTGATGTGGCCCGCCAGATCGCCCAAATGGAAGACCTGATCCAGCAAGAGGTCGACGCCATCATCATCTGGCCCACCAACGGCGAGGCCGTGATCCCCGCGGTCCGCAAAGCGCACCAGGCCGGAATTCCGGTCGTCGTGACTAACTCCAATATCGCGGAGCAGGGTTTTGACTTCGTCAAGTCCTTCTCCGGCCCCGACAATATCACGCAGGGCGCGCGCTCTGCCGAAATCATGTGCGACAAGTTCAAGGACATGGGCATCGAGAACGAAGCTCAGGTGGTGCACATCACCGGCCAGCCCGGCTACACAACTGCCATTGAGCGTGCCAAGGGCTTTGAGGATCGCCTGCCCGAGGTTTGCCCGAATGTGACCATCGTCGATACCCAGCCTGGCGACTGGAACCGCGAAAAATCGCAGCAGGTGATGGAGGCCTTCCTCGTCAAGTATGACGATATTGACGGTGTCTATGCCGGTGACGACAATATGGGTGTCGGCGCCCTGAACGCTGCCAAAGCAGCTGGCCGTGACGGCATCATCTTCGTGGGGGCCACGAACTTTGCCGTTGGGTACGAGGCGATGGCCGCAGGTGACTACTGGGGTTCCATCTACCAGTCGCCCGTCGATGACGCCCGGGCCGCACTTCAGACCGCCATCGACATCCTCGACGGCAAGGAATTGCCCTTCCTGAACTACTTCGACACGCCGAAGATTACTCAGGAAAACATGGACGAATTCACAAAGCCCGTCTTCTAAGGCTCCTCCCGCCTGCGGGGCGTGGCTCCGGCCGCGCCCCGTAAGCTTTTCTAAGAAGGGATTATCAAAGGGGGGAGACTACGTCATGGGACGTGTCAAAGAACGTGTCTGCATCGTCACCGGTGCTGCTCAGGGCATAGGGCGCGCAATCGGAGAGGCCCTGCTCGATGAAGGCGCAAAGGTATGTTTTGCCGATCTGAACGGCGATAAGGTCGCCGAGGTTGCAGAGGCAAACCGAAGCCGCCCGGACCGCGACCCAGCAAGTGTCACTTCGGTGAAGGTAGACGTAACGGACCGCGACCAGGTGAGGGCCATGATCGCCCACACCGTTGAAACCTTCGGTCGGCTCGATGTGAAGTTCAACAACGCAGGCGTCAACAAGCCGATGAATTTCCTCGACGTGACCGAGGAGAACTGGAATTTTATCATGGGGGTGAATGGCCTGGGCTGCATGATCGGAATGCAGGAGGCCGCGCGCCAGATGATCGCACAGGGGCACGGCGGCAAGATCATCAACACCGCCTCAATCGCCAGCCGCCAGGGGTTTGACAATGTCGCCCCCTACTGCGCTTCGAAATGGGCGGTGGTATCGCTGACGCAATCCGGTGCCCGCGATTTGGCAAAGCATGATATCACCGTGACGGGCTTTGCCCCCGGGGTGGTTGCCACGGAGATGTGGGAGCAGGTCGATCAGGACCTGATGGAGATCGGCGCCGCCGACCGTCCGGGTCAGGCGATGGAGGAGTTCTCGGCCGAGATCCTGAAGGGGCGCGTCGCAAGGCCGGAAGACATTACAGGAACGACGACCTTTCTTGCCTCAAATGACAGCGATTACATGACCGGCCAGATCGTGATGATTGACGGCGGCATGACGCTGGTCTGACAGGTCGCAAGAAGCAATGACCAGTGTCGGCCCACTGATGGCGCCGACAACCCTAGGGAGGGAAAAATGGCAACACTGACCAAACAAAGGCTCGGCACGATCCTGGCCACACAGGGGATCCTGATTGCCTTCGTGCTCTTCATCTTCGCCTTTACCGTCGCCAATCCGAAATTCCTATCGGTGGACAACGTGCTGAGCGTGATCCGCTCTTCTGCGATCCTCGGCGTCATGGCGCTTGGGGTTACTTTTGTGGTGATCAGCGGCAATCTGGACCTGTCCGTTGGATCCATGATGTCCTTCTCCACCATCGTGGTGCTGGATCTGCACGATAAGATCGGCCCACTCATGGCAATCCCCGCCATGTTTGCCATGACCCTCTGCCTGGGGGCCTTCATCGGGTTCTTGGTCGGATACTTGAGGCTCAATTCACTAATTGTGACGCTCGGCATGCTTTCTGCCATTCACGGTCTGACGCTCACCTACTCTGGTGGCCAGAACATGGACATCGCTGACAAGGAGGGCACCTGGTTCAGCGTCTTCGGCCAGGGCACGGCACTGGGTATTCCGGTACCGATCCTAATCTTCCTGATCCTTGCCGCCCTTCTTGGCATGACGCTGGCCAAGACACCCTTTGGGCGCAAGGTCTATGCCGTGGGCGGCAACGGGACGGCCGCGACATTCTCCGGCATTCCGCGCGCGCGGACCGTTTTCTATTGCTATCTTATCTCCGCCGCCTGCGTGGCCACAGCGGGTCTGATCCAGGCCAGCCGGTCGCTGGGTTCGCAGAATACCGTTGGACAAGGGCTTGAGCTCGAGGTGCTTGCCGCTGTCATTCTTGGCGGGGCCTCCCTGCTGGGCGGATCCGGCACGATCTTCAAGACGGTGATCGGCGTCCTGATCCTTGGCTTTATCCAGAATGGCCTCCTGCTCATGGGACTGCAGTTCTACGTCCAGTTCGTGGTGACCTGGATCATCATCATCCTTGCTGTCTGGCTCGATATCGCGGCCAAGCGCGGCAAGCTCTGGTCACCGATCGCGTAAGGGAGGGTTCGTCATGCAACCGGGAACACTGTCCAAGGCGCTCAAGAACGGCGCAATCTGGGGCTTTATCGTGCTCGAGCTGATTTTTTTCAGCGTCGCGGGCGAGTTCATGTCCCTCTCCGATAAGGCCTTCATGGATTGGGAGAACATGCTGCTCCTGCTCAAGCAGTCGGCGCCCATCGGGATCATCGCCATGGGGATGACCATCGTCATGGTGAACGGCAACATCGACCTGTCGGTCGGTGCCACCTTCGCCATCGCCGCGATCATCCTGCTCGACAGCATGACCTGGCCCATCTTCGCGGGTCTCGGCGACTGGGTCATCCCGGTTGCCTGGCTTCTGGCGCTGCTGGTCGGAACGCTCCTGGGCGCGCTGAACGGACTGATCGTCTGGAAGACCGGCGTTGACGCCTTCATCGTCACACTGGGCTCCATGCTCGGCTTCCGGGGCATCGTCTTCATGTTCAACGGGGAGAACCCCACGAGCCACCTGAATTGGACGCTGGTGGATTTCGCCGAGGCGGAGTTTCTGGGTTTGGCAACGGCCTCCTGGTTCCTGCTGGCGGTGACACTCGCGATCTGGTTCCTGATGAGCAAGACGGTGCACGGCCGCAACGCCTATGCCATCGGGGACAACCGGGAAGCGGCGGTAAACGCGGGTATCCGCGTGGGGCCGCACATGATGGTCAACTTCGCGATCATCGGCTTTCTGGCAGCCCTTTCGGCGGTGGTTTTCTATTCCGAAAGTGGCTCCGTTAACCCCAATGACGGCCAGCTCTACGAACTTTGGGTGATCACCGCCGTCGTGCTGGGCGGCACCAAGATCACCGGCGGCGCTGGCAACGTGATCGGCACCTTTGGCGGTGTCATCGCGATCCAGCTACTGCGTAAAGGTCTGGGTCACATCGGCGCGGATACATCGACAGTGAACCTCGTGATCGGCCTTATCCTGATCGCCGTGCTGTTCCTTGACCGTCAGCTCAACGTCAAAGGCAAAGAGGAGTTGAAGGTATGACCGACGCAAGACCCGTCCTCCACCTCGACAATATCGTAAAGACCTTCCCCGGCGTGCGCGCCCTCGACGATGTATCATTCTCGGTGATGCCCGGCGAAGTGCACGCGCTCATGGGCGAAAACGGTGCCGGGAAATCCACCCTGATGAAGGTGCTGGGCGGTATCTATCAACCCGATGGTGGACATATCTACATGGGCGACGATCGGGTCGTCATGGCCGGTCCGCTGGAGGCAAAGGCCAAGGGAATCGTCTTCATTCACCAGGAACTCAGCCTCGCCGAGGAACTGACGGTGGCCGAGAACATCTACCTGGGCGAGTTGCCCCGCAAAAGCTTCGGCCGGGTCGACTGGGCGAAGCTAACCGAAAAGACCAACGCGATCCTCAAGAAGCTGAATGTGGGCTTCGATGCCAAGACCCGCGTCGGAGACCTTTCCATCGCGAACCAGCAAATGGTTGAGATTGCCCGTGCCCTGACCGTGGACGCCAAGGCCGTGATCTTTGATGAGCCGACCGCGTCACTCACCGACGCGGAGAAAGTCGTGCTCTTCGACGTGATCGCGGATCTGAAGCGCGACGGCGTAGGGATCATCTACATTTCCCACCGGATGGAGGAGATCTTCAAGATCACCGACCGTATCTCGGTTCTGCGGGATGGCCAGTATCAGGGCACCGTCGCCACGGCGGACAGCACCGAGGAATCGGTCACCCAGATGATGATCGGACGCAAGCTCGACCTCAGCCGCAATGTCTCCCACCACGAACTGGGGGACGTGGCGCTGGAGGTGCGCGGTCTGAGCTGCGGCAAGCTCTATCAGGATGTGAGCTTCGAAGTCCGGCGTGGCGAGGTCGTCGGGTTCTACGGGCTTGTCGGTGCCGGAAGGACCGAGATCGCCGAGACGCTCTTTGGCCTGCGGGATCCTTCCGCCGGGCAAATCCTTCTCGACCGCGAGGAGGTCCGTATTCATTCCCCCGCCGACGCAATCGCCCGCGGCATCAGTCTGGTACCCGAGGATCGCAAGGGGCAAGGCCTTGTGCTTGGCATGAATTGCCGGGACAACATGACCTTGCCGCAGGTAGACGATCTGAAGGCCGGACCCTTCGTTGCAGAAGGCGCTGAGGTAGCCATTTTTGACCAGTACCGTGACCGGCTGGACATTCGCACGCCAGGCTGGAAGGCCCAGGCTGGAAATCTTTCGGGCGGCAACCAGCAGAAGATCGTCATCGGCAAATGGCTGTCGATGCACCCCAATGTGCTGATTGTAGACGAACCCACGCGCGGCATTGACGTCGGCAGCAAATCCGAGATCCACAAATTGTTGCGCGAACTTGCCGCACAGGGCTACGCGGTCATGGTCATCAGTTCGGAGATGCCCGAAGTGCTGCATGTCTCGGACAGGATCATCGCGATGTATTCCGGTCGGATCATGCGGACCTTTACCTCCGACGAGGTCACCGAGGACAATCTGATCCAAGCCATCTCTGGTTTGGGCGGCGATCAAGCCGCTTGAGACCGCTTACTCCTTGCTATCCAATAGACTAAATTTGAACAGGACAAGACCATGAAACTTCTCCGCTATGGTGCACCCGGTGCCGAGAAACCGGGCATTCTCGATAACTCCGGCCGCGTGCGCGATCTCTCCGGGACAGTCGCGGATATCGCGGGTGATACCCTGCGGCCCGACAGCCTGCAAAAGATCGGCGGACTGGACCTGGAAGCTCTTCCACTGGTGGAGGGCACACCACAGCAGGATCTTCGGCTTGGCCCCTGTGTCGGGAATATCGGCAAATACATCTGCATCGGCCTCAACTACGCCGATCATGCCGAAGAGGCCGGAATGCCAATTCCCGAAGAGCCCATCATCTTTAGCAAGTGGACATCGGCGGTCGTCGGCCCCAATGACCCGATCCAGATTCCGCGGGGAAGCCAGAAGACAGACTGGGAAGTGGAACTTGGGGTCGTGATCGGTGAACCGGGTGTTTACATCGACGAAGCCAATGCCATGAACCACGTTGCCGGTTTCTGTGTCATTAACGATGTATCAGAGCGCGAATTTCAGCTCGAGCGGGCGGGCACCTGGGACAAAGGTAAGGGGTGCGACACCTTCGGCCCGACCGGACCTTGGCTTGTGACGCCTGACGAGATCGAAAATGTAGACGACCTGGACATGTGGCTCGACGTCGATGGCGAACGGATGCAGAGCGGCAATACCGCGACACTGATTTTCAAGGTCCCGGAACTGATCGCCTACTGCAGCCGTTTCATGAGCCTTCAATCCGGTGATGTCATTTCAACTGGAACACCTCCGGGCGTTGGAATGGGACAGAAGCCGGTGCGGTATCTCAAGGGTGGCGAAGTTGTGACGCTGGGCATTGCAGGTCTGGGCGAACAGCGTTCGTCAGTAAGAGCCGCTTCTTAGTTCTTCCACCGGCATTGCGCGCCGCGGAGCAGCTACCGAATGAGGGATCCGTCAATTTCAAGGGATGGATCACAGCACGAAATGAGAATGTTGGTGGCTTTCGAAACTACTGCTCTGGCCCGCGCAGCATGAGCCGTGACGAAAAGCATTCATTTGGGTTGGGTGGTGCGAATGGCGGCTATGGCGGACCGCAACACAGCATTCTGGGTCCAAGTCAAGGTCTGCGAAGGCCCGCCAGCGGTGGCGAGCTGTGAGACGCAACTCGTGGATGCTGCGATGCCTTCGAAGTCGGCTGGGAGCCCAAAATGGTCCATGATGCAGTTTTCACTAACGTCAATTTCGCCCGCTAAATGCACCGGCTGCTTCGAGGCTCTTTACGTATGACTCCATAACTTCAGGGTCTTTGAAAGGATATGTGCTGCGCGCGTAATCTTCGTTGAAATCCGGCTGAATTGTCTTGAGCCGGTTGACCGCGGCCTGCGCACGCTCGAATTCACCGGCTTGCGACAATGCAGCAATGGCCCGCTGCAGGCCGCGGGAATAATTCGGGGCCAAGGCAACAAGCCTTACTGCCGTCTCAACCGCCTCGGCGTCATGGCCGAGCAAAATGTGACAAGTCGTAATGTCGCCCAACACAGCAGCCGAGTTTGGATGGTTCGGGTTAAGACGGAACACGGCTTGCAGATGCTCCAAAGCCTCATCCGTTCTTCCGATATTCTCGAGCACACATCCGAGCGCGTGCCGTGCTTGTGCGTCCGATGGATTGAGGCGAACGCTCTCGCGCGCATGGAATTCTGACTCGATGAATTCATGCCGTCCAAACAGAAGCCCAATCGCGCGATAACAACGCGCTTCCCAACTCGCTGGATTGATCTCCATGGCTTTTGGGGAGGCGTTCAATGAAGCGTTCAGCGCCTCATCACGGTCTTTGGCCCAACCCATTATCGTTTCTCGCCAGTAGCACTTGGCGAGCCATACCCAGGCGCGCGCCATACCGGGCTCCTTTTCGAGCGCCAAGGTCACCAATCGTTTTTGTTCTTCGTTGGCAGCAAGTGTGCCGTACCCCTCACCTCCGCGCCGCTGCGACTCGCCCGCAGCTAGAAGTAGTTGCCAAGCTGACAAATCGTTGGGTCGTGTTTGAAAAAGTCTTTGGGAGTTGGCGCGCGAGAGCTCTGGTTCAATCTGCGCTACAATGGCTCGGCTTACCTCTTCCTCAAAATCAAACAAATTCTCTAAATCGCCATCGAAGTGCCTAGACCAGATCGAGTTGCCTTCTTCGGTGGAGCTTAGCGTGGCGTTCACACGAACTTTTTCTCTGACTGACCGAACAGAACCGGTCAGCACGTAAGCAGCTCCAAATTCTTGAGCCTTTTCAAGCACGTCAATATCAGCGGCGGTTTTGTAGCCAACCGCTTCAGGACCAATCACGGGAAACCACCGCCAGTGAGACAAGTTCAGCCGAACCTCTTGCGCCAAACCAAGAGCTAATGCCGAGTCCGGAGCATTATTTGCCGGACACTCGAAGCCAACGACAAGAACTGCTGGACGATCGAAGATCGCCATTGACGGTGTTTTCGAAGCCTGGCTTGCAGCAGTTTCTTGGCCCGGAGGATGCGGCGCGGAGTAATCGCCCTTTATTTTGCGCTCTTTTGGTTCATTCGGCGCGGTCATCCGTACTTCACCATCGAACCGGAACCCGCGCCCGCGCAGTGTCTTTAGCCAAGTCGGCTTTGACCCATCATCCCCGACAGCCCTCCGCGCCGCCTTGATCGCCGTAGAAATCGCGGCATCCGAGACAATCCTTCCGTCCCAGACGGATGCGATGAGCTCATCCTTTTCGATCAGGCGGCCTTGGTGTTCGACCATATGGACTAACAACCCAAATGCCCGCGGCTCAACCGACACCGGGCCTCGCGCATCGCGGAGCTCGCCACGGTTCAAGTCAAGAACGAAGTCTCCAAATGCAAATTCCATGAGGGCAAGAATAATCAATCCCCACGCAATCACCAAGAAATCATCACGCTTCCATCAAGCAGCTGATCACGAATTGGCGCACTCTGTTTCCATGACTTCAAGACATCAGCATAAGGAGACCACCGATGTTCGTAGCCACCCTGAACCGCCTCGAAACTTCCATCCCTGAAATCCTCCGTTCCTTCGCAGCGAAAAAGGCTCCAAATCGTGGGTCGATGCCGACTTGGATCAACGATCCGAAGCTCGCCGAACAGCTCTTAAGAGACACCGGTTTGACGCCCGGCGATCTCGGCACGAGCTCTGCCTACGATGAGACAAAGCCAAACTTCATTCAGCAGAATTACTGGTAGGGAACAACGGCGCCGTGGCGTTGCGTGGCTCGGAGCAAATCTGTCCCCGAAATATGCGACAATAGCTCCAATCCGGTCTTTCGCAGAATAAGCGCGAAAGGCCGGTTCGTCCGGATAGTGTTGAAGAAGTCTGGGTCAGAGCTGCCGATGAGCGAAGCCCAAAGCCGCAAGGCCGCTCCTCTCAG
>NZ_JBFNXX010000283.1:0-232 GCF_040811725.1 Sulfitobacter sediminis | reverse complement strand
CGACATGGTGTACCACGAAAAACCACCCCACAAAAAAAAAAAAACCAAACAACCCCCCCCAACCCCACTCGCCCCACAACAATAAACCCAAATTAAAAAAAAAAAAATACAAACCCAAAACAAAAAAAAAAACAAAAAAAAAAAAAAAACCCACCCCACCCGCAACAAAAACCAAAACGAACCCCCATCAAAAAACAAAAAATGCTAAATAACCAAACAACCCAGATAAAAG
>NZ_JBFNXX010000282.1:0-232 GCF_040811725.1 Sulfitobacter sediminis | reverse complement strand
ATGGAAAAGACATTTACTATCAAGATAAAGACTTATTCACAAAGTAAAAGATGCGTTTTAAAGCGCATCTTTTACTTTGTGTCTGCAAAATACTTATTTGCAATGCTTTTTAAAAAATTTATATCATCTTCTGAGAGGTGTTCTTTTAGGATATCCATCATTTTATACCCTTCTTCGGCAGTTACCCCATCTTGAGACATCTTCATAATCTCACCAATACCTGATGGCCCTA
>NZ_JBFNXX010000281.1:0-233 GCF_040811725.1 Sulfitobacter sediminis | reverse complement strand
ACCCCCGGGGGGGTTTCGGTCCGTCGCCCCCTACGGGGGGGGGGGGGGGGGGGGGGGGGTTTGCCTCGCCTGGGGGGCTGCCCCGCCACTGGCGTTGGTGCTGCTGGGGGGTGGTGGGGGGGGGGCGCCCCCCCCCACCCCCCCCCCCGCCCCCCCCGCGGCCCCCCCCCCCCCCCCCCCCCCCCCCGCCCCCCCCCGCCCCCCCCCCCCCACGCGGCCCGAGGGGCCCGCAG
>NZ_JBFNXX010000280.1:0-233 GCF_040811725.1 Sulfitobacter sediminis | reverse complement strand
GGGGGGGGGGGGGGGGGGGAATGCCGAGATCGCGGGGGGGCGACTCCGCGTCGGGGCCGCCCGCGGGGGCGCCGCCGCGGGGGGGGGGGGGGGGGCGGGGGGCCCCCCCCCCCCCCGCGGCCCGCCCCCCCCCCGGGCGCGCGCCGCGCGCGCCCGCGCGGCTTTCCGGGGCGTTGCCGGGGGGGGTGGTGGGGGGGTGGGGGGGGGTCGGCGGCGCGCCCTGCCCCCCCCCC
>NZ_JBFNXX010000279.1:0-233 GCF_040811725.1 Sulfitobacter sediminis | reverse complement strand
GCGCTTGTTTGTGGCTGCTCGCGCTGGTGGGTGCTCCCCGTCGTCCCTCCTCTTGGTGTGTTTTGGGGGGGGGGGTGGGCCCCCCCCCCCGCCCGCCGCCCCCCCCCCGGGGGGGGGGGGGGCCCCCCCCCCCCCCCAAGGCAGGACCCCCACCCCCCAGAGCACGCCCCCCAACCCCCCCAACGACACAAAAAAAACAGAACACCGGACGGAGAGTGCAAACAAAACAACCA
>NZ_JBFNXX010000277.1:0-233 GCF_040811725.1 Sulfitobacter sediminis | reverse complement strand
AAAAAACCCACTACTTACGGTCCACCACATTCCAAGGACAGAAAACATAACACCAAATTAAGAATGGAACAAATTCGCCCCTCCTCCCTCCTCGAGGCGACCAACGCCGAGATCGGTTCCGCGCATTCGCTCTAATTGACTGTCTGGCAAATCTCGAGGCGCGCGGTAATGTCCACGTCACTGGCGCACAACTAATTCGGCGGCAAGGACAAGATATTCCTCGCCGCCATGAG
>NZ_JBFNXX010000276.1:0-233 GCF_040811725.1 Sulfitobacter sediminis | reverse complement strand
GGGGGGGGGGGGGCGGTGGGGCGTGGGGGGGGGGGCGCCCCGCCCCCTCCGTCCCGTGCCCCGGCGGGGGGCCCGGGGGGCGTGCGCGGCCGGCCCCCCCCCCCCCCCGGGGGGGGGGGGGCGGGGGTTGGATTTTGTGGGGGGCGGCCGCCAACGAGCTGGCCGCCCCATGCGTGGCGGGGGGGGGGCACAACGCTTGGTATAAGCGGGCCCGGGCGCGCACCCCCGCCCCC
>NZ_JBFNXX010000275.1:0-233 GCF_040811725.1 Sulfitobacter sediminis | reverse complement strand
CCCCCCCCCCCGCCGACACCCACCGCCCCCACAACACCGCCTTTTTTAAGATCGGCCGCCACAACAACGGCGGCGACAACACCGGCGGCGAGAACAACGGCGGCGACAACAACGGCGGCGATAACAGCGGCGGCGACAACAACGGCGGCGACAACAACGGCGGCCATAACGGCGGCGGCGACAACGGCGGCGGCGACAACGGCGGCGGCAATAACGGCGGCGGCAACACCGGC
>NZ_JBFNXX010000032.1:0-25401 GCF_040811725.1 Sulfitobacter sediminis | reverse complement strand
ACATCATCATGCAGTACCTGGAATTACATTCCGCCAAATGATGCCACCGGCCTCAGCCGGTGTGTCATTCACTGGCCGCCTATATTGTAACCGTTTTGTGAATGGCGTTGAAAACAAAGGCGAATATCCGCTTACAGGTCATCTATACGCAGACTTATCCACAAGTTCTGGGGAGGCAATAATTCTTGCTTTGTGATCCAATCGGGTGCAGCTCGGCGGGAATCATAGCTGCGACCTCACATAATGCTTTGAATGAAGGCGCTTCACTGAGGCTGCCGCGCAAACGTGTCAAAAAGGCGGTTCTTGGCGAACTTTGGCCTTATTCTAGCCAGTTTTGGAGCCCATAAGAGGCGCTCGGAAGACAACTTCAGTGGGTGGGGGCTCAGAACCGACTGGAGATAGGCGATGAACGACGGCAGAAGTATCAGAGGAAATCTCCTCGGCGGAGATCGCCGTAGAATCCGCGACTTTGCCCATGACGAAGACGGCATGGTCACGATCTTCGCAGGTTTCATGATCTTTTGCATGGTCATGATTGGTGGCATTGGGGTCGACATGATGCGACATGAGATGGAGCGTGTCCGGCTCCAGGCTATCGCGGACCGCGCAGTGTTGGCAGCCGCTGATTTAGATCAGGAACTCGCTCCAGAAGCAGTTGTAAACGACTATTTCGCCAAGTCAGGCGCTGCTGACGCGATTTCAGGGATCGTAGTTGATCAAGGTCTCAACTTTCGAAGAGTGACAGTCGATGCTGAAATGACTATGAACACACAGTTTATGGACTATCTCGGCGTGGAAACGCTGCGAGTTCCGGCACTCTCTACGGCTGAAGAAAAGATCAATAAGGTAGAGATATCGCTGGTTCTCGATATTTCTGGCTCAATGAGACATAATAGTAAGATGCAAAACATGAAGGATGCGGCAAACACCTTCATTGACACCGTTCTTCGGCAAGATACGGGCAATCAAATCTCTATCAATCTTGTGCCCTACTCAGCGCATGTGAACATTGGTCCAGACATCCTGAACCTTCTTAACGTAAACCCTGTCAACCCGCGGCACGATTACTCTCACTGTGTGGAGATACAAGACCAGGAATTCGATAAGACAGGGCTCAACGACGAGCGCAACTACTTCCAGATGCAGCATTTTCAGTGGAAGCTATACTCCGGTGAGGCTCCTGGCGTGAAGAACACTCTCTACGACACAGTCTGCCCGCGATACAGCTACGAGCGGATCATTCCACTGAGTAAGGACGCCGAGTTTATTAAGAGCCAGATCAATCAGTTCAAGCCGCGCACACAAACCTCAATATTTCTTGGGATGAAGTGGGGAGTGGCCTTACTTGACCCGAATACGAACGACATTGTTTCTTCTCTTGCTGGGCAGGGGGTTGTGGATTCGGAGTTCTCAAATCGTCCTGCAGCCTATTCGGACGAGGAGACACTAAAGACAGTTGTGCTGATGACTGATGGCGTAAACACCCAGTCTCGCAGGATCAGGCAACCATACTACAACTCGGCTTCAGAGGTCTTGCACTGGTCGAGATACAATCTGCAGTACTATCTGAATAACTATGTTAGCCCTCGTCATCGAGACCGCTTCTACGAGGTGCACTACACAGCAGCGCAAGGTGACTTGCTTCTAAACAACATCTGTGAAGCGGCTAAAGCAGAAGGCATCATCATTTGGGCTATCGCTTTTGAAGCCACGGAGCATAGTGAAAATGTCATGCGGAACTGTGCCTCATCTCCGAGCCACTTTTTCAGCCCTGAAGGCACAGAGATTTCCGACTCGTTCTCGTCAATTGCTCGCCAGATCAATCAGCTCAGGCTAATCAATTGAGCACTTATCAAATCGAATACGGTGATTGTAGCGGGTATTGATCCCCCGCGCTTACCAAGGCAGCTTTTGGTGAAAGGGCTCAGATGTGCGAGGGGGGCTGTGCAGCTGCACAGGGTGAGAAATTTAACCATTCAATGGTTTAGCGCAACCCCTCTTGAATATGCCGTTGCGTCATCCTGGGAGGTCAAGGCTTACGGCAATGCTCCCCCGCTAGTCTCTGCATAACCAACCGAGGAGGTAGGGGAGATACCCAACCACTCACTTGTTGCGAACAACAGGACAGCTAGGTACTGCAGCGAGTGGCAAGCCCCTTACCCTACGTAACTTGAGGCTCAGAAGAAGTAAAACAGGTTCCTGAGTAGCGGACGAGACGACATACCAGCTTCCCTGACATTCGCTTTTCCTACCCCCAAGAGGAGCTTTTTGAAAAAAGTACCCCCAAGGCTCAGTGGGGAGGAGAACCAAGGGGGCTGAGAGGAAGTAACGTCGGAGGCTCCACCGTCATACTCCATTACTGAGAGCTTTTCGGAGATATGACAGTGAACACCACTAAACAATCTCGCACATACCGAAGGATTGTTTCGATATGTGGGCTAATCCAAGGCGATTTCGTGGCGGGTATCCAGCGTTTGGTGCTGCGCCTTGTAGGCTCTGAACCGCACCTCGTGGCTTATGCGTCATCTGACATTGTGTGATTGCTGCGGCCGCTCTTATGTCGCGGAAGTCCTGTTTTCGCGTTCCTAGCCGCCAACAAGACGGCGCATCAGGAAAACCTCAGCCCCTTCGGGCAGCTCTTTCGACCAGTCATCGCGGTAGATCGTGCCGTCCACAACCACCGCAACTTCGTTCTTGATTGGGTCCTTCAGACCCGGATAGCGCTCCCCCAGCTTTCGCAAGAGCTCGCGGATTGTTGTGGCCTCCACCGAGACCTTCTTTTGATTGTCGGCCAAGGGGATCAGTCCGGCCCAGAGGGTCACCTCGACCTTCACGTCCCCGCCTGGTCGTGCAGGGCCGCCAAAATGCGGGGCGGGGAGATGGGCACGTGGGTCATGCGCACCCCGACTGCGTTAGAGACGGCATTGGCCACCGCAGCCAGCGGTGGAACGATGGAGGTCTC
The DNA here is from genome assembly GCF_040811725.1 of Sulfitobacter sediminis. Taxonomy (NCBI): domain Bacteria; kingdom Pseudomonadati; phylum Pseudomonadota; class Alphaproteobacteria; order Rhodobacterales; family Roseobacteraceae; genus Sulfitobacter; species Sulfitobacter sediminis. Next base: position 22,439 of record NZ_JBFNXX010000032.1, on the reverse strand, counting down.
ACCCACACCCCGCACGCCGTAGGGGTGGTTGGGGTTGGGGATCTCAAGGATCTGCGTATCGATCATCGGCAGGTCGGAGCAGACCGGGATACGGTAGTCGAGAAAACCGGGGTTCTGGAGGCGTCCATCCTCACCGTAGATGTACTCCTCGTTCAGCGCCCAGCCGATGCCCTGTGCCGCTCCGCCCTGGTATTGCCCCTCAACGTAGGCGGGATGTACGGCCTTGCCCGCATCCTGGATTACGGTGTAGCGGATGACGCTTGTCGCCCCCGTCTCCGGGTCCACCTCCACATCGCAGATGTGGGTGGCAAAGGAGACACCTGCGCCATCGGCCACAAGTTCGCTATGGCCCGCTATCGGTCCGCCTGTGTTTCCCGCTTCCGCAGCGATATCCTTGACTGAGAGCGGCGAGAGGTTGCCGTACTTCGACCCAGCGGCCCTGGCTTGCCCTTCTTCCCAGTAGACATCTTCTACGGGAATGTCCCACATCAGGGCGGCCCTTTCGCGCATGACCTTAATGGCGTTCCGCGCGGCGGAGATTGTCGCCATGGAGGAAGAAAAGGTGCCACGGCTGCCGTCGGTCATGTCGTTGTAGCCCAGTGTGGCCGTGTCAGCGACGACGGCCTTGATGTTGTCGTAGGCAATACCGAGCTCTTCTGCCGCGATGAGCGAAAGAGAGGCGCGTGCGCCGCCCACATCGACCGTCCCGACTGCGAGCGTGACTGTCCCGTCCGCACTGATGTTGAGATCTGTGCAGGTTTGGCCGCCGAAGTTGAACCAGAAGCCGCAGGCCATCCCGCGCCCCTGGTTCTTGCCCAGGGGGGCAGACATGTGGGGATGGACGCGCGCGGCTTCCAATGTCGGCCCTATGCCGATCGGGCCGTAGACAGGGCCGTAGGAGGCTCTTGTCCCCTCCTTCGCCGCATTCTTGATGCGCATCTCAACCGCATCCATGCCGATCTTGTGCGCCAGCTCGTCGATCGCACTTTCAACGGCAAAGGCCGCCATAGGCGCCGAAGGCGCACGGTAGGCTGCGACCTTAGGCCGATTGACGACCACCTCGATACCCACTGTCTTGACGTTTTCCAGATCGTAGCAGGCGAAGGACGTCATCGCGCCGATCTCGGCCCAGGTGTCCGCATAGGGGCCGCTGGTGTAGCGCAACGTTGAGGTGGCGGCGGCAATCTTGCCGTCCTTAGTGGCACCGATCTTGATGTCGATCGATGTCGCGCTTGTCGGTCCGGAGGCGCGAAAGACCTCTTCGCGTGACATCACAAGCTTGACCGGACGCCCCGCCTTGCGTGAGAGGGCGAGGGCCACAGGCTCTGTCCAGACGTGGGTTTTGCCGCCAAAGCCGCCCCCGATTTCCGAGGAGGTGACGCGTAGCTTCGACACCTCAAGCCCAAGCAAGTCCGCGCAGGTTTGACGATAGACAAAATGTCCCTGCGTGCAGACCCAAAGATCCGCTGTGCCATCCGCGTTGCAGCTGGCCACACAGGCATGGGGTTCGATGTAGCCTTGGTGGGTCTGCTCTGTCTTGTAGCTCCGCTCGACAATGACATCGGCCTTGGCAAAGCCTGCCTCGACATCGCCGTGCCCGAATTCGGAGCGGGCGGCAACGTTGGAGGGCGTGTCTGGCGTCGGTTCGACCCCTTTGGTGAAAACCTGATCGTTGATGATTGGTGCATCGGGCCTTGCCGCTTCATCTACATCGACGACGTGGGGCAGCACCTCGTACTCCACCTTGATCAGCTTTAACGCTGCCCGCGCGACTTTGGCATCAATCGCTGCCACGGCGGCGACAGCGTGGCCATCGTAAAGCGCCTTCGTGCGTGCCATGCAATTATCGAGGACTGCGAAGAGGGAGGCATTCCCATCTGTGAGATCAGGCAGATCGGCTGCGGTGATGACCGCCTTGACCCCTCTGAGGGCTTCGGCGCGTGCCGTATCGATCCGGACAATGCGGGCATGGGCGTGGGGGCTGCGCAGGACGCGGGCGACGAGCTGGCCCGGCATGTTGAAGTCCGCGCCATAGCGGGCCCGTCCGGTGACCTTGTCGACACCGTCAGGGCGCAGGGGTCTTGTGCCGACGGATTTGAGTTTCTTTTCCTGAAAGGTCACGTCGAAACTCATGCCACTTCTCCCCTCATTTCGCGCGCGGCGTCCTGCACCGCACGAACGATCTTGTCATAGCCGGTGCAGCGGCAAAGGTTGCCCGCCAGCCAGAACCTGATTTCCGCTTCGGTGGGGTCCGGATTGACCTCCAACAGCGCCTTCGCGGTCACCAGGAAACCCGGCGTGCAGATGCCGCACTGCAGGGCCGCATGTTCGATGAACTTCCGCTGCAGGGGGTGCAATTCCTTGCCTTCCGCCATGCCTTCGATGGTCTCGATGGTGCGGCCCTCCGCTTCGGCACCGAGGACGAGGCAGGCGCAGACGACCCTGCCGTCCAGGATCGTGCTGCAGGCCCCGCAATCCCCCGTCCCGCAGCCTTCCTTGGCGCCCAGAAGGCCCAGACGATTGCGCAGGACATCGAGCAGCGTCTCATCCGGCTGGCAGAGAAATTCGACGTCATCGCCGTTGATGATGGTGGAAACAGCTATTGCAGACATCAGGCACCTCCTGCGCGGTCATAGGCATTACGGGCCGCACGTTTTCCCAACACGCCAGCGACATGCTTGCGGAAGGTGGTGGTGCCGCGCTTGTCATCAATGGGGTTGCAGGCGGCGGAGCAGGCGGCAGCCAGAGCATCGAGCGCGTCATCCTCAAGCTTCGTGCCGATGATCGCCTGAGCAGCCGCTTCGGCAAGGACCACGGTCGGGGCCACGGCCCCCAGGGCGACCCGCGCGGATTTGACCGTGCCAGATGCGTCGAGCGTCAAATTCACGGCAGCACCGACGACGGCGATATCCATTTCTGTGCGTGGAATGAAACGCAGGTATGCATCGGCGGAATGGGGGGGCGGTTTGGGGAGCTCGATTGCTTCCAGCAGTTCACCTGGCTTCAGGGACGTCTTGCCTGGGCCCACTGGGATTTCTTCCACCGCGACGGTGCGCGATCCGTCGGGCCCCACAATCTTGGCGCGTGCGCCTGCGGCAACAAGGGCCGGAATGCTGTCGGCGGCCGGGGAGGCATTACAGAGGTTTCCTGCGATCGTGCAACGACCTTGGATCTGCGTCGATCCGATCAGGTTTGCGGCTTCCACGACACCCGGCCAGGCGGCCTTAAGCGCCTGGTGTTCGCCCAAGGCGGCGCAGGGGACGGCAGCGCCGATGATGAACATGCCATCGGTCTCGCTGATCTCAGCCATGCCCCTGATTGCCTTGATATCAACGATGAGATCAGCATCGAAATCATCGCGTTTCATCCGGACCAGCAGGTCAGTCCCACCTGCAAGGACAAAGGCATTATCGACATTCCTAGCCAGCATTCCGACGGCATCTTCGATTGTCTGGGGGCGTTCGTAGAACATAGGCTTTGGCCTCCCTGAGAGGTGGTGCTTTTTTTTGGACGTGGCTCTTTTGAGGATTGGGCACAACGCCATCAAAATGCAAGCTTATGTTGCGGCTCTCTTGGCGGAACGGTAGATCTCGGCCGGGCGGCAGCGCGATGAGGGTTTTTCCGTGCTTTTTATGATGTGACTACCCCCAAGGTGGTTTTCGGCGCCAGAGCTTGATGGTCTGATTGGGACCTGGCAGGCGGAGATCTATCAGGGTTCGTGGTGACAATGCACTGGGCCGCTCAAAGAAGCCGGTTTTACTTTAGCAATCGTAATCCTGAACCAGACCCAACAGACCGTTGCGATAAGACGGGATCCGTACACGTCCACACGGACCAGCATGATGAAATCTAACCGGCAGGGGATGCCGCGATATTTTCGAGACGGTGATCGAACATGCGGTCGTGCGATGCCCAGAACACCGCAAAGAGAACTGGAGTGACCACCAGCGATATGATTGCTGAAAGAAGCACCCCACCTGCAATTGCGACAGCAAAGGGCGGCCAGAAGCCCCCACCCGCGAAGATGAGCGGAAGAAAACCGGCGAAGGTGGTGATCGTCGTCGAGCTGATATGCCGCACCGAGCGGCTCGTGACCAGCACGATGGCCTTCATATCCTGCCCGCGCGCGCGCAGGTCGCCCTGGAGGGCCGTTATGACGATGATCGCTGTGTTGATTGACACACCGATTGCACCGATGATTCCGATATTGGCCATGATGCCTAGAGGCTGAGCCGTGAGAGAAAGGCAGAGAAGGCTTGAACCCACGGAAAGCACGCAGACGATCCCGGAAATCGCCGCGAGGCGAAAAGATCCGAAGGTGAGGATAACCGTGGCCATCGCGAGAACGATGATCACGCCTAGCGAGGCCTGAAGGTCTTTCATGGTCTGGTCGCGGGCGTCGCTGTCCCCGCCGGTTTGCATGCTGATACCAGTAGGCAGGGTAAACCCGGCCGCTTCAAGCCGTGCCAGAAGGTCGGCTTCCACGCTTTGCGGCAGAACATCGGCAGCGGTAAAGGCCTGCACGATGTTCACCCTCTCGCCGTTCCGGCGGAACAGGGCGCTTTCCTTCTGCGTGAGGCGGATCGTGGCGAGGCTGGAAAGGGGCGTGGCAGAGAAGGCATTGCCGTCCCCCCCCCGAGCATGAGGTCGTATGAGGTAAAGATCGCCGATGGCACTGATGCTCTGGCGTGACTCCTGGGCCGCCAACACCCGAATGGGTATCTGCTCTTCCCCTTCCTGTATGGCACCGCCTAAGCGCCCATCAAGCAAGTCACCGATCTGGGCGGCAACCGTGGCATTCTCAAAACCGAGAGCTTCGGCGCGGGCCTCGTCGATCTCGAGGATCACGCCGGGCGCCCCACCGGACAAAGACGCACGGGTTCCAACAACACCGGGGGTGCCGGTCATGATGCGCCGGATCTCTTCGCCCGTCTTTCGCAAGGCCGCGACATCTTGGCCGAAAAGCCGGGTCTCGACAGGAGCCGTGACGGGTGGGCCCTGCACCAGCCGGCGCACAACGACCTGCGCCGCGGGGATATCGGCGCCGAGGGTGCCCTGGACCCGCCGGAGAATGTCAAGCGTAGCGGCAGGTGATTGGGTCACGACCATGGCATGGGCGTAATGGGGCGTGCTGCCCTCCTGACTGAGCACGTTATAATAGAATACCGGAATGCCGCGCCCAACCATCCAGGTCACACCTTCGACCAGAGGATCGGCGCGCAGGGCGTCCCCCACAGCCTTGGCGGCTGCGCGTGTCTGTTCGATCGGAACGCCAGGTGCCATGTGGATTTCGACCTGGAACTGGTCGCGGTCCACGCCGGGAAAGAACTGCGCGGGAAGCGTGGGGGCAAGGACAAACCCCAGCAGCGCGGGCGACAGGAAAAGTGGCAGGGACAGGCGTGGGTTCGAAAGGGCCCAGCCGAGGCTTGCGGCGAACCAATCAAGCGAGGCGGACGTAGCCGTATCTTCCCGCTGCTCATGCAAGAGCCGTCCTGCCAGACCGGAGGCAATCACCAGCGCGATAACGAGCGACCAGCCCAACATCAGGATGACCGCGATGGCGATGGTACTGATGAAGTCGCCCGGTGCACCGGGCAGCAGGAGCATCGGCATGAATGCAAACGCCGTGGTCAGCGTCGAGGCCATAAGAGGTGCGGCGAGCCGGCGGACCGATCCGCTGACAGCCGCTGCCCGCGACTGACCGGCCGCGATCCGGCGCATGATCTCGTCAACCATGACGATATTGGCGTCGACCACCAGACCAAGTGCTACGATCAGTCCGGTGATAGACATCTGGTGGATCGGCACGCCGACGTAATAGAGACTGGCAATTGTCGCGAGACCGACCAGCGGGATCGTTGCGCCCACGATCAGGGCTGCACGCAAGCCCATCGAGACGAGAAGGATCGCAACCACAAGGACCAGTCCGATGGCGAGCGACCAGGCGACCTGGGACAGCCGTTCGTTGGTGTAGCGGCTCTGGTCAAAGATCATCTCGATGCGGAGCCCATCCGGCGCCGCGGCCTCGAAAGCGGCGAGCTCTGCGCGGATATCCCCGATCCAGCGGTCGATCCTTTCTCCGTCCTCGATACGAGCGGCCACGAGGACCGCATCCTCGCCGTTATGAAGGGCAAGGGTCTGCGCCGGATCGCCTACGGTGCGCGAGATTTCTGCAACGGACCCGAGGTGGAGCGCTGCATCCGTGCCCGCGCGCAGATCCACATCGTATAGGTCCTGAAGCGTTGTTATCGCTTCGGGCGCATTCAACTGCATGTTTAGGCCGTCATTGGCTAGGCGGCCTGCCCTTGTTCGCCCATCAGCCTGCGTGATGGCATTTGCAATATCGGCAACCGTAAGGCCAAGCGACGCGAGCGTTGCAGGCGGGATTTCTACGCGGATTTCCTCTTTCGGCATGCCGAATGTCTTGATGTTGCTCGTGCCCGATACGTTTTGCAGCTGTAACGAGAGGGCATTCGCATAGCGGCCAAGGATCCCGGGCGGAATGTCCTGGCGTGCGGCCGAAATCGCGATGATTGCCGCGAACGTGTTGGCGAAATCGGTATCGACCTCGCTCGGGCCTGCTCCTTCGGGATAGCTAGGGCGCGCGTCTTCCAACTCGTCGCGTACTTTGGCCCAGATGCGCTCTATCTCGTCCTCGTCGACCGAAGCCATCAGCTCGACAGAAATAACGGAAATGTCCGCAAAGGACGTCGACTCGATCAGGTCAATTTCGGGAATCCGGCGCAGGCGTTCCTCAATCGGGATCGTGAGAAGCTCTTCAACACGGCTTGCCTCTGCTCCGGGGTAGGGCGTGTTGATCATGGCATAAAGGTTCGTGATCGTGGGATCTTCCTGCCTGCCGATGGTGGTCAGAACGGACAGGCCCCCGACCAGAATCAATGCAATCATCAGGACGAGCAGTCGGGGCTGGCGATAGGTGAGGTCCAGTTTCATCGGATCGGCGATACCGTTTGGCCTGGAACCAGGCGGTGCTGCCCCTCGGTGACGAGAAGGGCGTCCCGATCGAAGGTCCCACGAACAAAGGCGGTCTCGTCATTGACATTCAGGATCTCGACAGCTTCGACCGCGATACGGTGAGCATCCCCATCTGGCTGTGCGACCATGATCTCCCAAAGGCCCCGCGAGCCGTCGCGGAGTGCGCTGATCGGCACCTGCGCACCTCTGGCGGCGATCTCTTGCGTCATCTGCACCGTCGCCACGCTTCCGGCGATGATCACGGGATCCTCCTGCAGTTCGAACAGTACGGTTCGCGTCTGGGTCGCGGGATCGAGGTCTGGGAGGATCGCGGTGATCCGGGCGGCAACAAGTTCGGCCCCGATCAGCAGATCGTGTTCATCGCCAATCGAAAGGTCGCGGCACAGTTTCGCGTCAATGCCGATCCTGACGTTGCGAGGGCCGTCCTCGATCAAACGCAGTATCGGTTGCCCTGCTTCAAAAGAACTTCCGAAATCGGCGAAATGCTGGGAAATGCTTCCAGAAAAAGGGGAAAACAGCGTCGCTCGCCGGATACGAGCCTCGAGCATGGTGATCTGTCCTTCCAGATCGGCCGTGCGTCCTGATACCTGTGCAAGCGAAATGCGAAGGTGGTCGATGGTGCTCATTGCAGTGCGATCTTTTTTCGAAAGGCTCTCTTCGCGTTCGAGCGAGGTCTGCAGAATGCGTCTTTCTTCGTTGGCGGTTGCAAGCAGCCTGACAAGGCGAAAGCGCTCGGTTTGAAGCAACTCGGTATCGAGTTTTGCAAGCGCGGTCCCGGCAACCACGGACTGTCCCTCATCGGCGAGGAGAGCGGCGAGTCTACCGGGCTCGTCAAAGGCGATGTCGACGGTCCGATTGGGCTCGATCCGGCCGGAAAAACGCCGCAGCACACTGTAGTGATCTGCAGCATGCAGCGGGGCCACAGAAACGGAAGTCGGTATCCTGGTCACCGGCCGGATCGCCGCCATGGCATCGGTTGCTGGAAGGAAACGCGACGACACCACGGCGACAGTCCCCATGAGGATCATCGCAGCACCCATCATCGTCAATCGCTTGACATTAAACATTGCCCACCTCCCGCACGCCGAGGCCCTTGCCCGACGATCCTGCCCGCACGGACAAAGATTCGCGTCTCAAGAGGGGTACAGCTGAATTCAGTCGGTATCTCGACTGCAGTTTGAAAAAACGGAGGCTTCTCCATGGCGCGCTTGTTCGGTCCAGGCGATGCAGCGGATTGCTGAACCAGTGCCGAAAGGAGGGAGGGCGATGTGAGAGGGTACCTGACCAATGACTGCTATGTCCGGATAGTGTTAAGAAAGTCGGTGCTCCGCGACGAACAAGCGAAATGGCGGAAAATCATTCCGCGAATGCGCCCGTCTGCGAACGGGGTTTGCTCAGGCGGCACCTACAGGACGATGGTTCCTATATTGCGTCGCGATTTACGGGTTGCTGAGTTTTTCGACACGATCTCCGCGCAGCGGCCTATGCGTTGTGGCTTCTACCGGACAGCTGACAAGGACTATTGGTGCGCGCATGCCCTATCGGTTCAGTTTTGCAAACTCGGGTGTTTTTTTGGGGAGCGTCCCAAGCGAATGCGATCTGGTTTACAGAGCCCTCGTCGCAAAATGGCGCCAAGTCCCGCAAGGATGTCGTTCGATGCGGTCAATCATTGCAAGATTTTGGGCCGAAAGCAGATAGCGCAAGTTTCAATGTTGTGTTTAGGGTGAGAACCGATTTGCGCTGTCAATTTTAATTTTGGAAGGAAGCCGCTGTTATGACGTCTGTCATCGAAGAAGAGCTAACGTTGGAAGGCAATATCACATCAAAAGAGGGTACTGTTGAGGTCAAAGGCAAAGTGCTCGGCAATGTCGTCGCCGCGTCGGTCGTTCTCCATCAGCGTGGAGCTATTGACGGAGCTTTAACCGCTACCTCCGTTTCCCTGGAAGGCAGCTACCAAGGTTCTTTGAAATGCGAAGATTTGCGCGTCGCCTCAACTGCAACCGTCAAAGGCGATGTTTCATCAAGAACGATGACGACTGAAAGTGGAGCCAAACTAGTTGGCAAGGTCAACATTGGCGGTTGAGATTAGCTTCGGGCAATCTTGGCTTCAAGCGCACTATCGGCGCTGTCAAACCATCTAGATAACCAATGATGGATTCGCCCGCTCTCTAGCCCATGATGTTCAGTACAGCGAATAATGACCTAGAGCCTGAGGCAAGCGTTTCGAACAGGTTACACAAGGCGGCCTGTCACGTTTGCTTCCTCCTAATTGCACCGGTCGCTCCAAAATGCCTGAGCGTGTGCCGCGAATCCAAGAACCAAAGCGCACTGAACAGTTTCATGCACGGTGCTCTGCGTGATTGCCGACGGATTCATCGCGGTACATGCCACGCTCTGCAAGGGCTCCGCCGAACGCGACGCGATCATAAAGAAACAAGCTGATCAGCAACCGGTCGCGCAACGCCTGATGACCATTCGCGGCGTTGGTTCGGTCGTATCGCTCGGCTTCATTGCTTTTTTGATGATCCAGAGAGGTTCGGAAAGACGTCCGATGTCGGCGCCTTCCTCGGACTGACACGGCGAAGATATCAGTCGGGTGAGATGGACTGGCCGGGTCACATCTTGAAACGCGGAGATCGTGCAGGCCGCATCCTGTGCTTCGTGAGACCATGCGTTTCTCGGCACTGAAATCCTGGGCCGTGCGCTTAGCGGCGCGGATGCAGCAAGGCCGCCGCTGCCACCGCCCGAAAGATCGCCGTGCTTATGTTGACGCTTTGGAAGAACGGAACGGAGTACAACTGGAACAAGGAGGCCAGCGCAAGCTGCGAGCGCCTTCCCTGAATCTCCCGAACCCGTACCGGGTGATTTCGGTCCCCCGCTGATGGGTGTGGCTCAGCTGCTTGCCATGCTCGGTTATTCAGAACACTTCTAGTCTGCAGCAGGCCCTCAGGACATCTCGGTCTCGGCAACCTAACTTGGCTCGTCGGCTCCCTCTCTACTGTGCGATTGGATAAGCATGCAGTGCAATCGTTCGAGGACGTTTGGACAGGACCGCTCTGCTTTGATAGGCTTTTGACGTCAATTGGGCTCTGCGGGCCGACATCAGGCGGTCACATCGCGACAGCGAGAGGGAGGGTGTTCTGGTGCAGCATGATGGACATCATTGGGGCGACGCCCCTTTTGAAGAGTTCTTGGAGGCCGAACTCTTGGGGCTTGCGGAACGGGCGCAGGCCAAAGGGATTTGCATTGATTGTCTCAGCGACCGCCTGATCCTTGAATTGGTGGTCGGTCTGATGCGCAATGGCGTTGCGGAAACGGAAGTTCTGTCAATTGTGCATGAGGCTTTTGACGAGGCGGACGCGGAAGCTGGTGAGCGTCGTGGGGCACCACACAGGCTGCACTGAGCTTTGAAAATGCGGGAAAGCACGGTCAGGCAGATTGCGCTTTTGCAGTATGACCTCTAGCAACGTGACCTAGAAAGGCACTTGCTCAACTTCTTTTTCATCCATCATTGAGAGTACGTATATGCGCATTGCGGTTATTGGAACTGGCTACGTTGGCCTTGTATCGGGGGTTTGTTTTTCAGACTTCGGACATGAGGTCGTCTGCGTTGATAAGGATGCCGACAAGATTGCGAGACTACAGGACGGCCAAGTGCCGATCTATGAGCCGGGGCTTGATGCGTTGATGGCGCGAAATATTGCAGCCGGAAGATTGACTTTCACTGGTGATCTGAAGTCAGCCGTTTCAGGTGCGCAAGCTGTCTTCATTGCTGTCGGCACCCCAACGCGGCGGGGCGATGGCCATGCAGATCTGAGTTATGTTTTCGCGGCCGCGGAAGAGCTGGCTGACGTTCTCGAGGACTACACTGTCGTGGTCACCAAATCGACGGTGCCTGTGGGAACGAACCGAAAGGTCAAAGAGAGGATTGTCGCTGTCAATCAGGCGTTGGACTTCGACGTTGCCAGCAACCCGGAGTTCTTGCGTGAAGGCGCGGCCATTGAAGATTTCATGAAGCCGGATCGCGTGGTGATAGGAACCGAGACCGATCGGGCCGCGGAGGTTATGACCGAGATCTATCGACCGCTTTACCGGCGTGACTTCCCACTTGTGATAACGGATCTGGAAAGCGCGGAGATGATCAAATACGCCGCCAACGCATTTCTGGCGACCAAGATCACCTTCATCAACGAAATCGCTGCCCTTTGCGAGCGGGTGGGTGCAGATGTGAAGCAGGTCTCCAAAGGGATGGGGTTGGACGGACGGATCGGCAATAAGTTCTTACACGCCGGCCCTGGGTACGGCGGCTCTTGTTTTCCAAAAGACACGCGCGCATTGGCACGCATTGGTCAGGAAAATGCGGTTCCCATGCAAATCGTGGAAACAGTGATCCGGGTAAACGAAGAGATTAAGCAGCGGATGATCGAGAAGATCGTCGACCTTTGCGCGGGCTCTTTGAATGGGAAAACGATTGTTGTTCTTGGAGTAACCTTCAAGCCAAACACCGATGACATGCGGGAGGCGCCAGCCCTTAAGATAGTTCCCGCCTTGGTTGGCGGGGGCGCCACCGTAAGGATTGTTGATCCGCAGGGTCGTCGCGAAGGTGAGGCGCTTTTGCCGGGTGTGCATTGGTTTGAGGACCCTTATCGTGCTGCGGAGCAGGCTGATGCTCTGGTGATCCTGACAGAGTGGAACGAATTCCGAGGGCTAGACTTGCAGAGATTGGCAAAAGGTATGGCCAACGCCCGCATGGCGGACCTGCGCAATATCTATTCTGAAGCGGTTGCTAGCCAGGCTGGTTTTGAAAGCTATGAGGCTGTTGGGCGGTAACGCAGGACGTCGTCTGCTTTTTGGACAGTTGGATCAATTGGATTTCTCTTTGTAGAGCTCATTCCGTTCGAAGAACGCGAAGGGGACCTGTCACGTTCTTGTGCCGCACCTGGTTCTCGTTTAGGCCACTTTCCGTTCGAAGGCGACAGGACTTTTCCAGCCCAGTGCTGAGTGCCGACAGCGCGGATTGTAGAAGTCGTTGATGTACTGGAAGACGGCTGCTTCAGCCTGCCGTTGCGTCTGCCATGACCGCGTGCAAATCAGCTCAGCCTTAATTGTCTTGAAGAAGGTTTCGACGGCGGAGTGTCATAACAATTCCCCGACAGCCACTGGATCAAGCTGAGCACGAGCAACCCACTGGAGCGGATCATGAGGGAGATCAGGCGGCGCACCCGCTTGATCGGCGCTTTCCCGGACGGGGAAGTTCTGCCTGAACCTGGCTTCGGCCCGACTACGTCACATCGCGGGCACCCAATGGTCCACCCGAAAGTACATGAATGTGACACCGCTATTCGCGGATCAAACCCACGGAGCCGTCGTCACCTAAAATCAAAGGTGCGAAAGATCTTTGACACTAACAACTGTTATGGTGGCATAGGCCATGCAATGCGCCTTAGTTCGAGATGTAATGGCGCCCGAAATTGGCCTTCGTTTTATCCACTGTAATGGCATAGGACCGGCCAAGACTTGGTGGTTCTTGGGAGAGAAGACCGCTGCTTACCCGGTATCGCTACGCCACTTCCCTGCAAACTGATATAGACTAGAAGGGCCCCAAAGCTCTGCCGGTGAACTGGGCTCCATGGGTTGACCTAAGGTGCAATATGGTAGCGGAATGGAACGACTGCCTTGATGGTAGTGAAGGAGTGGGTGAAAAGGTGGTTGGGCAGGCATGAGCGAGGGCACAAAGGCCTTTCAGGCTGTACTCCTGCCGGTATTGGCAAGCCATTTCCCAAATGCACTGGCGTCTGACCTTGAAGCTGAAAGCTTGCGTATCGCTCTTGCAGTCGTACTCGATGGAAAAGATGAGTTTTCGCTAGAGCGGCACATGGCGACTGCCCGCGACTTGAGCACTCTCGAAGAAATAGGTCGCCTGATGCAGGAGTTGGCTGAACTTGTCGGCAAGCTGCATCCTGATACGCAAGTCAGCTTTCTCAAGGCACGGTATGAACATGATCCAGAGGCATCATTCTCGTCGAACAGAACGCTGTTCTTGGAGCGATTTGAGAACGAAGTTGACCGGATGGCCAGAGGCTTTCGAGTGGTCGAGGAGGCAGTTCAGTCCACTGGACCTTGGGTTTCCCGACCAAACGGCAAGCCTCGGACTGATACTTCCGTGATGGTTGCTTGGGTGACCGGTATCGCCTTTGACCGCTTGTCCGAGGACCGGCCCAATATCGTCGACGACCCGAACACGAGCAAAGCGAGCGGCCCTTTTCTGGAGCTTGTGACCGATGTTTTCAGGGTTCTCGAGATCCATCATAGCCCAAAAGAAAATGCAAAAAGAGCTGTTGCTGCGATTAGCGAGAACAAGCATCCGATTACAGGGGGTTACTCCCCTTTCCTAGTGTAAGGGGCTTCTAACGCATTTTGTTTCGAAGCTTGGAGCCAAACACTGCTCAGCGCGATCCGAGCGCACTCAGCGGATTTCCAGAATCACCACGCGTTCCGTCCGCAAGGTAGCAAGTTAAGTTCTGGAAACAATGACGGCTATTCGACCGGATCATTTGTCCACCCCCGACAATGCGGCAACAATTGGCGTGAAATGCGTAAAGAATTTGACCAAGCAGGCCAGGGTTCACTAGGCTGAACGCGTTCAAAGCACATGTGCAGACACTGGGTGGGGGCCCAATGTTGCCGATCTGCCTGTAGTCGGTAACCCAACGCACAGGTTTCGTTCGTGTCTTTCTCGCATGACACAGTCAGCGTTCCAGGGTCACATGACCAAAGGCTGCTCTTGCGATGTGCTGGCAGGGTCCGCCGATGCCTGTAAAGCGATTTGTGTTTCACTATGAGCCCCTAGAGAGGAGCGCCTCAGCGAAAGGCGTCTTCAGCGACCCGGATCGACGTCGACAAAGGCGATGGCGGCAAAGCGTTGCTCTCCTGACTGGTTTTTTCGTTGTCTGGATATTCCTGTTTTTTGCGGGCGCGCAGCCTGGGGGCTATGGTTTGGCGACAGCCGCGGCCCCGCAGAGTGATGCAGCATCAAGTGCGCGTTTCCCCGCTCCTCTGGCCTCAGATCGACACCTCCTTGAGGCACGACACCCAGGGGCAGGGGATTGCGTCGCCAACCGGTCGGCGGCAGCTCAGTCTGGCCCATCGAGAGCGTTCCAGGTTTTTGCGCATCTGCCCGCTTCTTTGGAATGGGCGCATCTGTCGCTTGAAGAGAGCTGTCAACGTATTGATGTCCTGGTGCCGGATTGGATCTCTCTGGAGGAACAACCTGACGGGGTCGCGGTCAAGCTTGTGAGCGACGATACGCGGATGCCTGTCGAGGCATTTCGCGCAGGCACCTCGACCCCCCCAAAACTCATGCCACGCGTAGAGATCAGCCTTCGGCCATTTGACACGGCGTTCATGGCCAAGCTTGCAGATAAAGGACTACGGGCGACGTTGGTTTCTGATCTCATCATTACTCTTCGGGGTCTCAGGGTGTCCGGCGCCTGCCTCGATTTGGATCAGTTCCCGCAAGACGCCCGTGAGGGGGGGCAAGCCTTTCTGGATGAGATGCGTTCTTCCCTTGCGAAGGCGGGGCTGCGTTCCTGTCTTATTGTCAGCGGGAACGACAGGGAGTGGATTGAGGCGCAACGTGCGCAGGGATTTGATCATGTCATCGTCAAATTCTTCTATGAGCCCTGGGTTGGATCATCTCCTTCTCCTCTGAGCGAAAACACCTGGTTCCTCGAGACGGCTGAGGAGGTGATATCGGTTGTTGGCCCTGATCGGTTGGTTGTCGCTTTGGGGATGTTCGGGGCCAGTTGGGAAGCGGGAGTCCCCCTTCCGAGGCGCCTCTCCTACGGCGAGGCTTTGGCGGTGGTATCTGATGGAGTGGCCGAGCTGACTTTTCAAGCGGACCTCTCCGCAAGCGTTGCGAGCTTTGAGAACAATGCGGGTGTGCGCCAAACCATCTGGCTGCAGGACGCGGCTTCTGCTTTTAACCAACTCTCGATGTTGGAAGGTGTTGGCGTTAACGCTGTTGGGATTTGGTCACTTGGACTGGAAGACCCTGGTCTTTGGCATCTCCTCAAGGGTCAGCGCACACATGATCGTCTCAACACGCCTGAGCTATCCGGGGTTATGATTGAGCGCTTTGTCGACTATGCGGGGGTGGGGCCTGCCCTGCGTGTTCTTAAGCGTGCGACCTTGGGATTTCGTACCTTTGAGGTCAATTCGGAGACAGACCTCATTGAGGCGCAAGTCTATCAGGCATATCCCACGCCTTATCGTTTGACTCGTTACGGGAAACCTAAGCCTGGAGAGGTCGTTCTGACTTTTGATGACGGACCTCATCCGGATTTCACGCCGGATATTCTTGAAATACTCGAAAAGACCAACACACCCGCTGCCTTCTTTCTGCTGGGTCAGAATGTCATGACCCATCCCGATATTACCCGGCAGATCGTTGATGCGGGTCACGAAATTGGGACCCATTCTTTTTCTCATCCGCGCATGGATCTGATTTCAGCCTCACGTACCAATCTCGAACACGAAATGACGGAGCGTGCGATTGCCGCTGCGACGGGGCGCACAACCACACTTTATCGTGAGCCTTTCCTGCGCAGCGGCGGCCCCATCAGCGCCAATCGCGTTGAGCCTCTCGTGACGACGCAATCGCGCGGACAGATCAACTATGGCATGGACGTTGTGCCAAAAGACTGGCTGGGCCTTTCCAGTGACGAGATCGTCAATTACGTGATCGAACAAGTAGAGGCCGGCGCGGGCAATGTGATCCTTTTGCACGATGGTGGGGGGCAAGACCGCACCGCCTCTGTAGAGGCCCTGCCGCGCATCATTTCAGCGCTGCGCGCCCGCGGCTATACATTTATGTCGGTTGCGAGCGCTTTAGACATGGATCGTGATGTGCTCATGCCGCCCGTCTCAGGGGTTCAACCGTTTTTTGATCGGCTTTCCTTTGCGTTTGCGTCGGGGACGATGACGGGGCTTGTTCTGATCTTCTGGGTGGTACTTGTGATTGGTCTCTGCCGGTCGTTGATGGTTCTGGTGCTTTCCGCTTGTCGTCGGCGCCACAGCGCGCTTCCTAGCGGTCCGCACCCCAGAGTTGCCGTTGTTATTCCCGCCTATAATGAAGAAGCAGCCATCACCAAATGCATCGAGAGCGTGTTGACGAGCGATTATCCATTTCTGGAAGTTGTGGTGGTGGATGATGGCTCTGCGGATGGGACCCTGACCAAAGTGCTTGAGTTCGCGCATGAGCCCGCGGTGCGTGTTATTTCCCATCCCAACCAGGGCAAGTGGAGTGCTCTCAATCGGGCAATCTTGTCGCTAGATGCTGACATCACGGTCTGCATCGATGCCGATACGCAGGTCGCGCCAGATGCGATTACGCAGATGGCGGCACACTTTCAAGATCCGAAGGTCGGTGCGGTCGCGGGGAAAATTGTCGTGGGGAACCGGGTCAATCTCCTCACGCAGATGCAGGCCTTGGAATATGTCACGGCTCAAAACTTTGAGCGACGGGCCTTTGACAGGATCAATGGCATTCTTGTGGTGCCGGGAGCGATCGGCGCTTGGCGGACGTCCGCCTTGCGCAAGGCGGGGCTCTTTTGCTCAGATACTTTGACGGAAGACTGCGACGTGACCATTGCCGTCAATCGGGTTGGCTACCGTCTTGTCTATGACGAGCGTGCCGTGGCCTATACGGAAGCCCCTCAGACGCTCCGCACCCTTTTGGCGCAGCGCCTTCGTTGGTCTTTGGGTATGTTCCAATCGGCTTGGAAGCACAAAGGGGCCATCTTGGAGGGACGGGGTGTCGGTTATGTCTCACTTCCCGACATGGTCATCTTTGGCTATCTCTTCCCTCTTCTGGCGCCAGTTGCAGATTTGTTTGTCCTCATGCTTGGCTATCATCTGATCGCAGGTTCCTGGTCTGGAGATGTTGGCCAAGCTGCACAGACAGTTGCTCCCGAGATGATCTGGGCCTATCTGGCGCTGCCAGCCCTTGAATTCATGATTGCGGCCTATGCTGTGCTGACCGATCGCACGGCAAAGAAGAGTTTGATCTTCATCTGGCCGTTCCAACGCATCTTCTATCGCCCGATCCTTTATTTCACGGTCTTTCGGGCACTGATGCGCGCCCTGTCTGGAACACTCGCCACCTGGGGCAAGACCAGACGCCACGGGGAGGACCTGCTGCATTCGGAGAAAGCCGCATGAATAGACGTCGATTTCTTCTAGGCTCTGCTGCCGTGGTTGCGACCCTCCCGTCCGTGACAAGAGGACAGGTGCTCGGATTTCATAACCGCGTCACTTGTCTTGTGGTGAGAGATGTCACACCAGGCGTGTCTGTCCGACATCTGATGGCGCTTTGTGATGTCTTTGTTGAAAAAGGCCTGCCCTTCTCATGTGTCGTCTCGCTCCTTTCGGAAGCGGGGCGCGCTCCTACGCTCGATGATCGCCTCTCCAGCCTGCTTTCAGCCTATGCGATGCAGAGCAAAGGGTTCGAGATCATCCCCTTTGTGCCCGGTCTCTCGAAGCGCTCTTCCTATTTTCAAGGACGAGCTGTGCGGGACGCGTATGCTGGCCTTAACAGCGTATTAGCGCCTGTAGTCCATCTTCAACGCAGGAAGTCTTGGGCAAGCCTTGTGGCCTGCGGAGATCTTCCGCAACCTAAATCACCGATGGGGGTCAGATCGGCCGGTGTGCGCACAGTGCTTTCACTGCCGGATGAAGAGAGGCCGGTTTCTTCGGAGACTTGGCCAAATGGTGTGGTGCGGCTCTTTGGTGGCAAGGCAATCGATCTTCGCAGCCAGGCCGTGGCGAAGACACACACACGCCCCGATGCCACGCAGGCGCTCTTGTATTTCTCTGCCGCAGATCTGGAGACCATGACTGTCGAAGAAATCTCGGCGCGCGCAACTGAATTTGCGGAGGAGCTTCTTGCATCGGAACGTACGGGACGGAATTCGGTGCAGCTGATTTCTGATCTGCAGCTGCGGGATCACTACGGTTTCCGGCGATACCTTGCGGTCCATTTGACACGCCCTGCGCAGGACGATGCGCTTGACGGGGCGGTCTTTGAGGACTTCGTAAGCGATCTGAGGCAAGAGGGTCTTCTGGTCAGTATCGGAGAGAAGCCAGGGACCTTTGATGCCGGGCGAGTAACGGATTATTGGCTGCCTGTTTCTACTCAGGGTTTCGACCCCAAAGCCCCTCTAGAACTCGATCAGGTGACGAGGGCCTGTGGCCGGAAGCCTGTGCGGTCTTTGAGGGCTGGTCCAAATCTTTTGTCTCCGGGGCATAGCCTGGCGTTTGGAGATGCCTTGCAGTTAACACCCGGTTTCGACGCCTGTGGGGTTTTTTGGCTGCCCAGCATTGACATCGCATCGCCGGAAGAGGCCGCCACATTTGCACCAGTGCTTGGCAAGACAAACGATGTTGTGATCTCTATTCGACCTCAGGCGTTGAAACATGGTTTTGCACGGCGGGCTTTGCGGAACCAGCTGATTGCGCTTGCATCTGACGGGGTCACACAGATCGTATCGGTACAGTTTCTGGGTCAGCTGATTGCCCCTCAAGGTGCGGAGATCGAACGTCAGCGACGCACAATTGCCAGCCTGGCCCGGAGACGGATGCGCCGCGTGAGCACAGCGGACGCAGAGCGGCAGGCACTTTTGGAAGATGCCCGAATTGCCTGGAATTATTTTGAGGACAACACCCTTCGAGAGACAGGACTGTGTCCTGCAACTATGAACTTCTCTCCCGTGAATGGTCGAGTGCATCAGACCGTGACCATGTGGGATGTTGGGAGTCACATCAATGGACTGATTGCGGCACGGCAGCTTGGCCTGGTGAGCTCGGCGGGTTTTGAGCAGAGCATTGGAAAGATCCTCAGACAGGTTCGCGGTCGTCGCTCTCAAGGCCGACTTCTCCCCCAAGGCTGGCTGCGTGTGGACCGGCACAAGTGGGGCAACAAGAACTTCGACGGCAGCGACGCGGGCCGCCTTTTGGCCGCGTTCGTCAACTTGAGCCGGTCGTTTGGGATGAAAGACCAGATAAACGCGTTGGTTGAAAGCTGGGACTTGGAGAAGATTGTGGTTAGGGGCGAAGTACATTCTGTCACGGACGGAGAGCTGAGATCGGCTTATCGATCACATAGTGCCCACTATGCAGCGCGCGCATTTCGCAGTTGGGGCATAGAGGTTGCCTCACCTTATGAGGTCTTTGAGGGGCGCTCTGCCTACGATGATCAGATGGCGCTTCTCGAGCGGGTGTCTTGGATTGGTCCAATTGGTGCGGAGCCTTTGTTGCTGGAAGCACTGGAGTTGGGGATGTCAAAGGAAAGTGCCTATCTGGCCGAGGTGCTTTTTGCCGCCCAGCTGGAAGATCACGAAGAGACGGGTCGTCTCATTGCCGTCTCAGAAGGCCCCATCGACAGAGCACCTTGGTTTACCTATCAGGGGCTGCAGATGGATGCAGTGCGGCGCACCTGGGCACTCGACACGGTTGGATATGAGCCGCAATATGCCAATCGTGCGTTTTGGCATGAAAACCTCGTGATCAGCTCAAAGGCGGCCTATCTGTGGGCTGCGTATAAACCACACGCGTACTCTGAGAAGCTACTGAGATATGTCCGCGCAAAAGCCCGCACGACGCGTGGTTTTGCCTCGAGCATTTTCAGTCAGAGCGGCCGCGTGACCTCGACTTATACTGATTTGAACACCAACGCGGTTATTCTGCAGGCGATTGCAAATACACTGACGGCAGCGTGAGCGACACGCTTGTTTTGTTAGTGTCCGAGGACGTGGTGTTATTTCTGCGCCGCCAATGGTCGATGCTGACATCCTAATTAGCATATGCAAAGATTGAGCATCAGAGACAGAAGAAGAAAAAGCTATGTTCAACCCAACGGCAGTTGTCGCCGCCAGCTTTGGCGAGCATCTGGCTCAAACCTATCTTCAATACTTCTCGGGCCGAAAAGCTGAATATGCCGCTTTCATCGACGGCTGCGCGCGGATGATCCTGGAACGGCTGGGCAATTCGGACGCGCTTTATCACAATTCCGAGCACACGATGATGGTCACGCTTGTCGGTCAGCAGATCATTCGCGGTCAATTGATCACAAGGTCCGTCAGACCTGAGGACTGGCTGCACTTCATCGTCGCGCTTCTGGTCCATGATATCGGGTATTGCCGGGATATTTGCGAGGGGGACACCCCGACGTCAATCATCATCAACGAGGCTGGAGACACGATTTGCCCGCCGCGCGGTGCATCGGACGCGATTCTGGCACCCCATCATGTCGACCGTGGGAAAATCTATGCACGCCAGAGGTTTTCGCAATCCAATCTGATTGACGAAGAGCGGATCGTCCAAGCGATCGATTACACCAGGTTTCCGGTACCCAAGACAGCCGACTATGCCTGTACCGACAGCGAGCCCGCGCTAGTGCGGGCCGCCGACCTGATTGGTCAGATCGCCGACCCGTTCTATCATCGAAAGATATCGGGGCTCTTTCACGAGTTCGTGGAAACCGGCTTTGCCGAGAAACTCGGATACGAGACGCCGATGGACCTGATGGAGCAGTTTCCGACATTCTTCTGGCAGCAGGTCCAGCCCTTGATCGGGCCCGCCATAAGGCACCTTGAACAGACCATGGAAGGGAAGCAGTGGGTCGCACAGCTTTACAACCATGTGTTCCAGGCGTCGCATCGGTCCAGTTGTCTTGGCCCTTTCAGCGGTGCCCCCGAACCACCGAAAGCGGGCTAGGCCCAAGAAGTCCGTTGACGCTAAAGGCCCTTATGCCTTCGATCACGCCTGGGTCGGCTCTTCCGTGATAAACGTAAGGGTCGCAAAGACGCCGAGGCTGGCGAAGTCGCCGCCGAATCCTTCCATTTGAACAGCGTTCTCGCCGACCTTTGTCAGGGTCCAATTGGACGATTCCTCAACGCCAACGCTGTCGAACGCATCCATCCGGATGTCGATTGCCTCGTTGGTATCTTGCGGGTTCCCTTCCACCAAACGCAGTAGTTCCTCGGCTTCGATAAGCAGGGCGTTTCTCTGACCGTTGGCAAGGTCGATCGTACTGGTTTCAGCGAGCAACTCAGGTGCCAACTCATGGATTGCACCAAGGTCCACTTCAACAATACCATCTGAGCTGTTCAAAGCGGATTGGTCGACAGTACCAATTTCTAGCGCTTTACCTTCTCCTGAGTCTGACGCAGTAAATGCTAAGCCGTTCGCATCATATATGACCTCATCATATATAACCTCATCGGTGTTGACACTTACGAACGTCACCTCGACATAATCTCGCGTCGTGCCATCCTCAAAAGTGACCTTGCCGGTGGCACTGACAAGTTGCCCGTCGATGAGCGTATCAGAGCGCTGAACTGCCAAGTCAATTTCCTCGATCCCCAAGGCACTCAGCGATCGAAGCTCGTTTGTATCTGAGACTCCGTCCAAGTTGGTGTCGATCCACACGTGGATGTCGCCGAACCCCGCATCATTCGAGTCCACCACACCATCGCGATTGCTGTCGTAGGTAGTGGCTAGTGCATCCAGCGAGGTCGCGAACCCACCTTCGCCGAAAAACGGAGAGAAAACCTCTCGACCACTCTCAATG
This sequence comes from Sulfitobacter sediminis, assembly GCF_040811725.1. Taxonomy (NCBI): domain Bacteria; kingdom Pseudomonadati; phylum Pseudomonadota; class Alphaproteobacteria; order Rhodobacterales; family Roseobacteraceae; genus Sulfitobacter; species Sulfitobacter sediminis. The sequence continues at coordinate 814 of NZ_JBFNXX010000032.1, read as the reverse complement.
CTGCCGGATTTATCCAAGTCTACTACCAGTAGGCCGTCCTGACCATTTGTCCAAGCAGAACGCTCTGCCAAGCCATCCGCATTGAGATCGAAGTTGACCGCATCCGGCAGAAACGAAATCCCATCCTCTCCGAGGTCAATCACCAGCGGGTCTTGCGTCGCGTCATCATAGACAAGACGGTATCCAAAAAAGTAACCATCGCCAGGTGTTCCGGCAGTAGGTTCGTTAGTCAGCGTCATGTCGATGTCTACCGTTCCATCCGGCGCGATTGAGCTCCAGAAAGTGGAAGATAGCGTGATATTTAGGTTCCAAGTTATATCAAACTGGTTCCCATTCGCATTTTCAACTGCAAGGACTTCGCCGGTGAAGCCTGAAACAGCAGTAGAGTTATCAAGTTGGCCCGTAACACCTGCACCGACTACTTCAGCTGCAGGTGCAAATGTGCCGAGCACAGTGCCAGCTACCGTAATTTCGATACCTGCGTTAGGGCCTGTACCATAGTTGCCTTTCATAAGAAGCTGAAGCAGTGCCTCGCCATTGGTACCCCCGTCAACCTCCTTGGAGAAATTTTGGGTCTGACCATTCTCGATTATATCTATGCTTTCGTTGAGCTGTGAGCGATCTGTTGGCGCTTGCGTCAAATCGACTGGAACAACGGTGACATCGACTGTCGCGGTATCGGTGCCGCCGTTGCCATCGGAGACGGTGTAGGTGAAGCTGTCGGTGCCGTTGAAGTCGGCATCCGGCGTGTAGGTGACCGTGCCGTCACCGTTGATGACGACCGTGCCATTGCTCCCGTTGGTGACGCTGTTCA
>NZ_JBFNXX010000274.1:0-233 GCF_040811725.1 Sulfitobacter sediminis | reverse complement strand
AATTCAATCCCCCCACAAACACCCCGCCCCCCCCCCCCCCCGCCGCCCCCCCCCCCCCGCCCCCCCCCCCCCCGCCCGCGCCCCGCCCCCCCCCCCCCGCCCGCCCCCCGCCCCCCCCCCCGCCCCCCCCCCCCCCCCCCCCGCGCGCCCCCGCCCCCCCCCCCCCCCCCGCACCCGCCGAACGAGCCCCACCCACAGGCACCCACCCCCCAGCACACGCCGCGCGACCACCC
>NZ_JBFNXX010000273.1:0-233 GCF_040811725.1 Sulfitobacter sediminis | reverse complement strand
CGGCGCCCACCGCGACCTCCCCCGCCGCGGACCCTCCGTCCCGACCCGCGGCTCTTCCGCTCGCCAGAGCCGGAGCCCTTCGTCCCACCGGAACCGCTGCCCATGGTGCCGCCAGAGCCGGACCCCTTCGTGCCACCAGAACCGCTGCCCCTGGTGCCGCCAGAGCCGGACCCCTTGGTCCCGCCGGAACCGCTGCCGCGGGGTCAGGAGACAGAGTGGGCGGGGGTGGGGGG
>NZ_JBFNXX010000272.1:0-234 GCF_040811725.1 Sulfitobacter sediminis | reverse complement strand
CCGCACAAAACCAAAAAACACCACAAGTTGAAAAAACCCAAACGCCTACCCAACGGCAAAGCCCCCAAAACCACCCAACAAAACAAACAAAAAAAAAAAAAAAAAAAACAACAAAAAAAAAAAAAAAAAAAAAAAAGAAACACACCCACCACAACTCCACACACAACAAAAACACACACCAAGAAGAACAACACACAAAAAAAAAGAACACTAACAAACCAAAACAAAAACAAA
>NZ_JBFNXX010000270.1:0-234 GCF_040811725.1 Sulfitobacter sediminis | reverse complement strand
GGTCGGATATCTTTTTGTGGGGCTCTCCTTCTGGGGGGGGGTGGCCGGGCCGGGCGGGGGGGGGGGGGGTGGTTGTGGGGTTTTTGGGGGGGGGGGGCGTGGTGGGGGGGGGGGGCGCGGGGGGCCCCCCCGCGCCCCCCCCCCCCCCGCCCCCGGCGCGCGGCGGCGATGGGCGGGACCCACACCGGGCCCGCCCGCACCAGACCGGCGATCGCGGCCTCGAACGGGCGCCCT
>NZ_JBFNXX010000269.1:0-234 GCF_040811725.1 Sulfitobacter sediminis | reverse complement strand
GTTGGGGGGTTGGGGCACAGGGCTTTTATTTGTTCGGAGGTCGTGGGTGGTTTTTGGGCTATTGTGTTGTTTGTTTGTGGGGTTGGGTGGGGGGGGGGGGGGGGGGTGTTTTTTTTTTTTTTTTGTTTTTTTGTTGTGGGGGGGGGTGCCGGGGTCGCGGGGTGTGGTTTTTTTGTTTTTTTTGTTGGGGGGGCCGGGCGGGCGGGTTTTGTTGGGGGGGTGGGGGGCCCCCCC
>NZ_JBFNXX010000268.1:0-234 GCF_040811725.1 Sulfitobacter sediminis | reverse complement strand
ATGTCCCTATCAATGCTTGCATTATACTTCCCTCGAGTCCTCTGGTTCCCCGTCTTGGCCTGGGTGGGGGGGGTGGTGGGGTGGGGTGTTTTTTTTATCCCCCTCACCCCCCCCCGGGGGGGGGGGGGGGTGGGGGCCCCCCCCCCCCCACACCCCCCCCCGCCACAACCCCCCCCCACACCGAGCGGCAGGCACCGCGCCGGCCGCGGCCGCGCGAGGCGGTCAGCTGGCGGT
>NZ_JBFNXX010000267.1:0-234 GCF_040811725.1 Sulfitobacter sediminis | reverse complement strand
GGGGGGGGCGGCGGGGTGCCGCCAACCAACACCCGGCCCGGCACCCCCCCCCCCCCACGCAGCCGCCGGGGGGGCGCCCCCGCCCCCCCCCCCCCGCCCCCCCCCCCCCAGCCCCCCCCCCCCCCCCCCCCCCCCCCCGCCCCCCCCCCGGCCCCCCCCGCCCCCCCCGCCGCGGCCAGCCACACGCAGCAACACGCCCCGCCCGCCGCTCGGGCCCGTGGCCGGAAGATGGCT
>NZ_JBFNXX010000266.1:0-234 GCF_040811725.1 Sulfitobacter sediminis | reverse complement strand
CCCCCCCCGCTTTACTGATCCGCCGACCACCGAGATCTACCCAGACTTGGACACTCGGGCCCTCCACGACGCTCTTCCGCTCGTCGGGGGTATAGGCGACCGCGTCGAGGATCGCGGCAGAGAGCGCGTGCAGCCGGACGCGCTGCAACGCAGATCTGAACACCAAAAGACAGAACACCATTAACTCGTAGTGATCGTGGTTGACGGCCGGGGCGCGCTGGAAGTGCGGCGGGG
>NZ_JBFNXX010000031.1:0-26320 GCF_040811725.1 Sulfitobacter sediminis | reverse complement strand
TACACCCCGCAAGAATGCTGGAACTACTTTTGCGAGGCCGGATATGCTTCTACGTAAACTGGAAAAGCTTTAAGGGGCCCCTCGACGATCTTTCTTGGCAATCGGTCATGCTTCCGTCTGCCCGGTCTCACGCAACGGCGGCTCCGACACCAAAGGTTTGAGTGAGGGAGGATCAGCCCTCGGGCCGGTCGGCGAAGCTGAGGCCGATGAACTCGGGCGTATGATCCCCGAGGCCCACGACCTTGTTGTCGCCGCCCCGTGAACCGCCACGTTTATCCCTGCCGCCGCGGTCGCGTTCGCGGTCAGAGCCCTTGCTCTTGCGGTCTTCGCGCGGTTCGGACTTTTCGTTGTCGGCCTTCTTGGCCTCCCTCGGCTTGTCCGCGGATTTCTCCGGTTTGCCGCGCGAACGGCCGGATTTGCGGGGCTTTTCCTCGGCTTCTTCCGGCGCAGCGTCGCCCAGCGGATTGTCGACGCGGGGGATTTCCTTTTCCACCAGCCGTTCAACGTCGGCGAGGTTCTTTTCGTCACGCGGCACACAGATCATGATCGCGGTGCCATCCCGGCCCGCGCGGCCCGTGCGGCCGATGCGGTGCACGTAGTCTTCGGCGTGGCTGGGCACGTCGAAGTTGAAGACATGGCTGACCGAGGGCACGTCCAGCCCGCGCGCGGCCACGTCGGAGGCCACGAGGAACTTCAGCTCGCCATTGCGGAACCCGTCAAGGGTCCGCGTGCGCTGGCTCTGGTCCAGGTCGCCGTGGATCGGGGCCGCGTCATAGCCATATTTCTTGAGCGATTTCGCGACGATATCCACATCCGTCTTGCGGTTGCAGAAGATGATCGCGTTCTTGCACTTGTCGCCCTCGCCGTCGATCAGCGCACGCAGCAGCCTGCGCTTTTCCGTGCCTTCCCGGTCGCGACGCGAGCCTTTGAACATCACCACACTCTGTGTGATATTCTCGCCCGTGGTGGCCTGTCGGGCCACTTCGATGCGTTCAGGGTTCGACAGGAATGTATTCGTGATCCGCTCGATCTCGGGCGCCATGGTGGCCGAGAAGAACAACGTCTGGCGGGTGAAGGGCGTAAGGCCGAAGATACGCTCAATGTCCGGGATGAACCCCATGTCGAGCATCCGGTCGGCCTCGTCCACCACCATGACCTTGACGTCATTGAGAATGAGCTTGCCGCGCTCGAAATGATCGAGCAGGCGGCCCGGCGTCGCGATCAGCACGTCTACGCCCTTGTCGATCAGTGCATCCTGCTCCTTGAACGACACACCGCCGATCAGCAGCGCCTTCGTCAGGTTCACGTACTTGGAATAGGTGTCGAAGTTCTCGGCCACCTGTGCGGCCAGTTCCCGCGTGGGGCAGAGCACGAGGCTGCGCGGCATGCGCGCGCGGGCGCGGCCACGGGCCAGCAGGGTGATCATCGGCAGGGTAAAGCTGGCGGTCTTGCCGGTGCCGGTCTGGGCGATGCCCAGCACGTCGCGGCCTTCCAGCGCCGGGGGAATGGCGCCTGCCTGGATGGGGGTTGGGGTTTCGTAGCCCGCTTCTTCGATGGCTTTCAGAACTTTGGGGCTGAGCTTCAGATCAGAGAATTTTGTCATATATGTCCGGTTTTGCGGACACTGACTTGGCCCGCTGCGTCTGTCGTATCGGCCCGCGTGGCCCAGGGCGGCAATGCCGCGATACGTGTGGCGGTCGCATAGCAATTCGCGTCCGCGCCGTCAATTGCATCGCCCCTCAGCCGCCGCCTTGCGGAAAATGCTTTTTCATTGTGGTATTTAGGTCAAGATCGGCATGCCGCAAGAGCCCGTGCCGCGCCAATCGGCCGCGCAAGCCGGGACTGTCGGCGCAGACCTCATCGAAGAAAGCGCGCAGGGCGGTCTCTCCCCCTTCGGCTTCGATGGCGCGAAAAAGCTCGTGCATGGACATGCCGCCCTGCTCGCGTGGCCGGTTGGGGCCGAGGTCGGGGCGGTATGAGCCTTGCTCCATGCGGAAACGGTAGGCGGAAAGCCACGCCTCCCAGCTCGGCGCGTGGCAATGGGCGAGCGTGATGCCGGGTGTGTCGTCGGGGCCTTTCAGCATCTCGCCTTCCTGAAAGACGTTGTGGATCTGGACGCGGATGGAGGGCAGTCCGGTGCGGACAAAGACCTTGCCCGCAAGATGGCTGAGAAAGCCGCCTTTGAGGAAGTTGCCGTAAGTGGGATAGAGATCGGCAACGATGCGTGTACGGTCGGGTCCCGGGGGGATGAAGGCTTTGAAATGTTTGCCTTCTCCGGCAAGCTGCTCCATTGGCCGGATACGTGCTGTCATCTGCTCTGTTGGTAGGTCGGACAATTTGTCCGACACTCGGCCCGACACCCCATCCCAAACCAGAAACTCATCCACATCCATGTGAATGAGCCAATCGATATCGTTTGCACGTCCGTATGCGTGTGTCGCGTTCTGGCTTTGCCGGACCTGGTGTCTTTTGGGGCGCTTGCCGTTCCACCAACCGTCATCGCAGCGGGTGGGGCGGATTTCCGGATGGAGTTTCAGTGCGTTAAAAGCATCGCTCTCGGGATCATCGAGATAGAGGTAAAGCCGGTGCGCACCCTGTTCGAGGTGGTAGGCGGCAAAGCGCAGGATGTCGGGCGTCGGGGCCTTGATCGTGGCACTCAGGCCCCAGGTGGTCATCAGACCATCATTTCCTTGGTCGCGGTCAGCGTGACCTCCGGGTAATCCCGCTCTACCCGATCGATGTCCCATTGCAGGCGGGTAAGGTAGACGATGTCGCCGTCGTGGTCATGGGCGATGTGCTGCTTGTTGCTTTCCGTAAACTTATCAACCGCTTGTCGCGCGCCATTCACCCAGCGGGCCGAGGTGAACTGCGTCGCTTCGAACCGCACGGGCAAGCCGTATTCCAGCTCGATCCGGCTGGCCAGCACTTCGAACTGCAACTGGCCCACGACGCCCACGATGAAACCCGAGCCGATGGCCGGTTTGAAGACCTTTGCCGCCCCTTCCTCGGCGAATTGCATGAGCGCTTTTTCAAGATGCTTGGCCTTCATCGGATCGCCCGCGCGCACGCCTTGCAACAGTTCTGGTGCAAAGGACGGGATACCCGTAACACGCAAAGCTTCACCTTCGGTTAACGTATCGCCGATGCGCAGCTGGCCGTGGTTCGGGATGCCGATGATGTCGCCGGCCCAGGCTTCTTCGGCCAGCTCGCGGTCCGCGGCGAGGAACATCACCGGATTGGTGATCGCCATGGGCTTCTTGGAGCGCACGTGGGTCAGTTTCATGCCCCGCTCGAAGTGGCCCGAAGCGAGGCGGACAAAGGCGACGCGGTCGCGGTGCTTGGGGTCCATGTTGGCTTGGACCTTGAAAACAAAGCCGGAAACCTTGTCTTCCTCGGGCAGGATCTGGCGCGGCTCGGCGCGCTGGATCTGCGGCTCGGGGCCGTATTTGGCGATGCCTTCCATCAGTTCCTTGACGCCGAAGGAGTTGATGGCGGAACCGAACCAGATGGGGGTGAGCGAGCCTTCGGCCATGAGCTTCGGATCGAGCGGGGGCAAGAGTTCGCGGACCATCTCGAGGTCTTCGCGCAGCTTTTCGAGCAGGTTGGCGGGCACATGTTCGGCCAGCTTGGGGTCGTCCAGGCCGTTGATTTCAATCGATTCCGCCACCCGGTTGCGGTCGGCGCGGTCCATCAGTTCCAGCCGGTCGCGGAGGATGTCGTAGCAGCCGATGAAGTCGCGGCCGATGCCGATGGGCCAGCTGGCCGGGGTCACGTCGATGGCGAGGTTTTCCTGAATTTCGTCAATAATCTCAAAGACATCCCGGCTTTCGCGGTCCATCTTGTTACAGAAGGTCAGGATCGGCAGGTCACGCAGGCGGCAGACCTCGAAAAGCTTCTGGGTCTGGCTTTCCACGCCCTTGGCGCCGTCGATGACCATGACGGCGGCGTCGACGGCGGTGAGGGTCCGGTAGGTGTCTTCGGAGAAGTCCGAGTGGCCGGGCGTGTCCACCAGATTGAAGCGGAACTCCTTGAAATCGAAGGACATTGCGGAGGCGGAGACGGAGATGCCGCGATCCTTTTCCATCGCCATGAAGTCCGACCGAGTGCGCCGCGCCTCGCCCTTGGCGCGAACCTGTCCGGCCATCTGGATTGCGCCGCCGAAGAGCAGGAATTTCTCGGTTAACGTTGTCTTACCGGCGTCGGGGTGGCTGATGATCGCAAAGGTGCGGCGGCGCGCGATCTCGGGCGGCAGGTCGCGGCGATTTGTGTTCATATCCAGCATCTTGGCGGTCGTTCCTAATGTCTTTTCCGGGCCGTTTGGGCAATTGGGTTAACGGCTGGTTAATTGTCACCGCCCGTACACCGGGCGTACACATACCGTACATACGGGCCATGGCAAGGGGCGGTCACGCGCGCGGCGTCTCGGGCAAGAGATAGGGATGCGGACGGTCACGTGCCAGACTTCCCGCATTCTTCTGACTGGAACGCTTCTGCCTCAAGGCGAACGCCGAAACACCGCGCTTGTCCGGGAATGGGGATCACGGCGGGGAGAAGGGCCGCTCATTCCTTCCGGGTTTTCCGGCGCAGCCGGACAGCAGCAGATCAAAACCCTCATCGGTGCTTCCTGCGGCTTGCCAGCGGGAGTCAACCGGTAGAAGCCCTGCGCAACTGGTCCGCGGCGTTCCGACGATCCAGCAGGCCTGCGCCGATCTCGGCGCCGGTGTGCCGCGCGCGATCGTGGAACGGGGGCGGATCGTCGATCCGGCCCTCCATGACACCTTGCAGCGCGGGAGACGTATGGAGGTCGATCAGCGTGGATTCGGCGGCGATGCCCTCGGCAAAGATGATCTGATGCCGGTCGAAGAGCAGCTGAAAGTAATCGACAAACCCGCCTTTCGACCGCACCACCGTACTGCCGTTCACGAGGTCACGGGCGCGCACCAGCACCTCGGCCCGTCCGACGCCAAGCCGGTCGCTGCGCTGGTAGACAAAGAGCCCGTGCCCGGGGCTGAGCAGCAGGTCGCGAACATTGTTCAGCGTTCCCGCCGCGATGCGGATCGGTGCCAGGTCGCCCTCGGCGCGCAGGGTGCTCCTGCCGATCCAGCGGAGCGGCTGCACGCCGTCGTCACGTGTCAACACGCGGTCGCCGGGCCGAAGCCCTTCGACCGGACGCTGTGCGCCGGTGGCCAGCGTGATCCGGGTGCCGCGTGTGAAAGAGACACAGGCGGATTGAGCGAACCTCAGATGCGCGGTCGACGTGTCGATGCCGACCAGCTGATAATCCCTGCGCGGCAGCAGCCTATTCAACGGCAGCAGGTAGACCGCGCTGACTTAACAGGCGGCGTCGACCTCCACCATTAGGAAGGCCTCGCTCAGACTTCCATCGGGGGACATGAAGCTCAACGCGGCGTCGAGATGCAGCACCGCGCCGGGCAGGCCCGCTTCGCTTTCCGCAGCGATACGGAATATCCCGGCGCCGCAGGGTAGGACTGAGAGCCGCGCCGTCCGCGCCCCCGTTGCCACGGCATAGATATCGTCCAGCACCAGCTCAGCCGCGAAAGACAGCGGATCGCCCATGTTCGCCCCAAGCGTGACCGTGAAGTCATCGGCCAGCAGAACGGGCAGGTCTTGCGCGGTTGTCGCAGGGACGGGGGGCATGGCATCACCTTTCTGAAGGGCGGTCTTGGGCCGCCCTATGGACTCTCTGTGACGTGTTTTGGTTAACGAAGGGTGTTTTTCTGGCCCCGCCGTCAAAGCGTGATAGGTCTGGGGCAAAGATGCGAAGAAAGGAGTCGTCTGATGGATCTGGGGATCAAGGGAAAGCGCGCACTGGTTTGTGCGTCCTCCAAGGGGCTGGGGCTTGGCTGTGCCGAGGCGCTGGCGGAGGCCGGTGTCGATCTGGTGATGAACGCGCGCGGGAGCGAGGCCTTGGAGGCCGCGGCTGAGCGTATCCGCGCCGAGCACGGCGTGACCGTCACCACCGTGGCCGCCGACGTGGCCACGCCCGAGGGTCAGGCCGCGGTGATCGAGGCGGCGGGTGACGTGGATATCCTGGTCAACAACGCGGGCGGCCCCCCGCCGGGCATGTGGAGCGACTGGGACCGTGAGGATTTCATCAAGGCGCTGGATGCCAACATGCTGGCTCCCATCGCGCTGATGAAGGCGCTGATGCCGGGGATGATGGAACGTGGCTGGGGCCGGGTGGTCAACATCACCTCGCAATCGGTGCGCGCGCCCATCGCGGTGCTGGGCCTGTCGAATTCCGCGCGCACCGGGCTCACGGGCTATGTCGCGGGCACCGCGCGGCAGGTGGCGGGCAAAGGCGTGAACATCAACAACCTGCTGCCCGGCATCCATGCGACGGACCGCGCGGATGCGCTGGACGGGGGCGTGGTCAAGGCGGAAGGGATTACGCTGGAGGAAGCGCGCGCAAGGCGTGCGGCGGGCATCCCCGCGGGGCGCTACGGCACGCGGCAGGAGTTCGGTGCTGCCTGCGCCTTCCTCTGCTCGCAGCACGCGGGGTTCATCGTGGGGCAGAACATCCTGCTGGATGGCGGGGCGACAAACCTGACCATGTGATGGCGGAGACCTTTTCGCTCAAGGACGATCTCTTCAACCCGACGACCGTGGCGCAGCTGGCGGCGGAATATGCCGCCGCCGTGCCCGGTTTCGACGGGCCGCGTTTCGAGCGCGAGGCGCTGTCGGGCTTTGCCGAGCGCGGGCTGCTGGAGCGGATGGAATGGATGGCCGACTGCCTTGAGGGGCAGTTGGCCGCCGACTTCCCGACCATGGCCGAGCAGCTCGAGGCGGCGATGCCCGCGCGGCTGGACCCGTCGCTCACGGACAACGATTTCGGGCGGTTCATCCATGCTATGCCCGGCATCCTCGCCGTGCGGCATGGGCTGGAAGAGCACCGGGAGCGGGCGCTCGATCTCATCTACGAGGCGACGCAGCGGTTCTCGATGGAGTTCTACGTGCGCCCTTTCCTGAATCGCTGGCCCGAGGAGACGCTGGCGCGCATGGCGGTCTGGGTCGGGGACGAGAATTACCACGTCAGGCGGCTGGTGAGCGAGGGGACGCGGCCCCGGCTGCCCTGGGCGAAGGCGGTATCGCTCAGCCCGGACCAGACTGTGCCGCTGCTGGACCGGCTGCACGCCGATCCGACGCGCTATGTCACAAGATCGGTTGCCAACCATTTGAACGATCTTGCTAAAACCGAGCCAGAGCTGGTTTGCAATCTGCTGCGTGACTGGCGCGAGCGGGGCCGGCAAGCAGCGAGGGAACTGGCGTGGATGACGAAACACGCGCTGCGCACGCTGGTCAAACAGGGCCACGTCGGGGCGCTGGAGGTGCTTGGCTACCGCGCCGACGTGCCTGTGGCGGCGGACCTGCGGCTGGGCGCGTCGCGCTACGTGATCGGTCAGAAGCTTGCGATTGAATGCCGCTTATCCGCGCGGCAGGACCTTCCGGTGCTCGTGGATTATCGCATGATCTTTGCGCGGCCGGGCGGGAAGACCGCCGAAAAGGTCTTCAAGCTGAAGACCGCACGGATCGTGGCCGGTGAAACGCTGACCCTGTCCAAACAGCACACCCTCAAGGGCGATGCGACGACCTTCACGCTTCACCCCGGCGCGCATCGGGTGGTCTTGCAGGTGAACGGACAGGATGTCGCCGAGGCGGGTTTTGAGCTCGCCTGACAGGTCCCATGGCTTGCGGCGGGCGGGCAGGGCTGCTAGCTGCACCTGAGTGATTTTATCGGGTATCCATGTCTGAACTGCACCCACGGCTCGAGATCAAGGACCTGCGCCGCAGCTATCAGGGCCGCGCGGTGGTCGATGGTGTGAGCCTGCGGATCATGCCGGGGCAGGTGACGTGTTTGCTGGGGCCGTCGGGCTGCGGGAAGTCCACGACGCTGCGGATGATCGCGGGGGTCGAGATGCAGGACAGCGGGACGATCCACGTGGACGGCAAGCTGATTTGCGACACGGTGTTCCGCGTGCCGCCCGAGCGGCGCGAGATCGGGCTGATGTTCCAGGACTTCGCGCTGTTTCCGCATCTCAGCGTGGCCGACAACGTGGCCTTCGGGCTGAAGAAGGGGACCAGGGCCGAGAAACGGGCGCGCGTGGAGGAATTGCTGGAACGGGTGGACCTCTTGCGCTTCATCGACGGCTATCCGCACCAGCTCTCGGGCGGTGAGCAGCAGCGCGTGGCGCTGGCGCGCGCGCTGGCGCCGCGGCCGCGGATCATGCTGATGGACGAGCCCTTCTCGGGCCTCGACAACCGTTTGCGCGACGGCATCCGGGACGAGACCCTGAGCATTCTCAAGGAAGAGGACACCGCCGTTTTGCTGGTCACGCATGAGCCTGACGAGGCGATGCGGATGGCCGATGAGATCGCGCTGATGCGCGACGGCAGGATCGTGCAGCAGGGCGCGCCCTATAACGTCTACACACGGCCCATCGACCGGGCGGCGGTAGCCTTCTTCTCGGATGCCAACGTCATTGAGGCAACGGTGCAGGGGGCGCTGGCAAGCACCGCTTTCGGCCGTTTCCTCGCCCCCGGCGTCGCCGATGGCACGCGGGTGCAGATCGTGTTCCGCCCTCAGCATGTGCGGATCGACTTCGACCGCGCGGGCAAAGGCCCGAACCCCACGGCGAAGGACGGCACCGCCGCGCGGGCGGTGGTCGAACGGGCGCGTTTCATGGGCAACGAAAGCCTGGTGGAATTCGTGATGGACCACGACGGCTCGCGCCTCAAGGCCACCGTGCCCAATGTCTTTCTGCCACAGCCCGGCGCGGTTATGTGGCTGACGATCCCGCGCAATCGCTGTTTCGTCTTTCCGGTAACGAAGTAGGAGGGGGCGATGGCCGAGACCTTGCTGGTGGAATTCGGGATGGGCACCTCGCTCAGGCGCGGCGACTATACGCAGGCCGCCGAACGGGCGGTCAAGGACGCGCTCTGGCACAATTCGATCAACCTGGCCGAGCTCTTCGGCTTTGAGAAGACCGATATGCGCATCACGCTCGACGTGGGCGTGCAGCAGCCCGAGAAGGTTGATGTGGACGTGCTCAGGGCTGTGTTTCCCTACGGCCATGTGACCGTGAATGTCGTCAAGGGCGGCCTCGACGTGCCACGTCCCGAAGGGCAGGAAGGGGCGGGGCATCCGACGATCATGGCCAATGTCGCGCTGCGCGTCGGCTTCGAGATGGAGCGCAAAGATGGATGATCTGAAGGGCCTGCACCGCGTCATCATCGAGATGGGCATGGGCAACGATCTGCACGGGATGGATTACACCAAGGCCGCGAAACGCGCGATCGAGGATGCCTTCCGCCATTCCTCCTTGCCGATTTTCGCGGTCACCGATCTGACCCCGGACCAGATGCGGGTGAAGGTGACCGTGGGCGTACAGGAACCCGACAAGCTCGACCTTGATGCGCTCACCGCAACGCTTCCGCGCGGCAAGGCGACGGTGACGGCAGTGCATGGGGGTCTCAACGTGCCGTCGGGCGGGGAGACCATCGTGATCGCCCAGGCCAGCGTCGAAGCCTTCCTGCCGCCCCAGAAAGACTGGGCGCTGCGCAGTGAATAAGAAAGCCGACTCTCCCCTCTTTCTGGCTCCATAAAGTCCCGGGGAGTCGTGCTTGCGCGACGGGGCGGAGCCCCCAAAAAAATGTCGTGCCGCCTTGGCGGCTCATTCGGATGAACCGCAATTCAAGGCACGTAATCCGCCAGCCGCTTGCCCGGCTCGTCCACGAACAACTCCGGCAGCGCCTCGGCGCTCTCGATCAGGTCCAGACGGAAAACCCGGAAGGCCTCGCGCAGCTCGCACCACGCCGTCAGGGTCCACACCCGCCCCCAGTATTCCATGTGCAGGGGCCGGATCACCCGGCCTGTCACGGCGCCCGCGCGGGAGGTGTAGGTCAGGCGCACCTTCTGGCGCGCCTTGATGGCCGACCGCAGGAGCGGCATCTGCGTCAGGTTGCGGGTGGGATCGGCGAAAGGGTAGACGGCGAATTTCCAGCGCTCGGCCTCGGCGATGGTCTGGGCAGGCAGGACGGCATCGATCTTGTCGGCCAGCGTGTCAGCGGCGGATTTGAGCGCGTCGTCGGCGGCCTGTCCGACGATGGCGAGGCCGAGGTTCAGGGCCTCGAGTTCGGAGGCGGTAAGCGTCAGAGGCGGCAGGCTGATCGCTTCCGTGATCATGTAGCCCACACCGCGTTCGCCCTCGACCGGCACGCCCGAGGCCATAAGGGTTTCCATGTCGCGGTAGATGGTGCGCACCGACACTTCCAGCCGCTCGGCAATGTCCTGCGCCCGGTGCAGTTTGCCGTCGCGCAGGATCTGGATGATGTCGAAGAGGCGGTCGGTGCGGCGCAAGGCTACTCCTGTCGGTAGTGGATTTCCGCATGGCGCATCTGCACGTGATCGGGGTCGATCATCTGCATCATGGGGGCGGCGATGGGATCGGCCATGATCTCGCCCGCGGTCTGCAGGGCCACCGCGTGCGAGGTCCAGACGATGTGATCGGTCCAGGTACCGTCCGGATCCGCCGAGAGCGTGCGGCTGAGGACATGGCCGGTGGCCCTGAGCCGTGGCTCAAGCGCCCGCGCGGCATGGACGAAGGCAACCGTGTCGGTGCCGGGGACAAGGCGGAAGGTGACGATTTCGGCGACGGTGTGCGGGGTCTCAGACATGATATGCTCCTTGGTGATAGGGTGAGACCTCACTAGCGTGTCACAACTGACATAAACCTGTCAGTTGACTGCGGCAAGGCCTGAAAAATCGCGATGTTGGCGGCTGGATCGGCACGGCAAGACGGCTTTGCCCCTTTGAGAGCGCCGCGTGAGACCTTAGACAGGGCACCGACGAAGCGCGCGAGGTTTGCGCGCGAAGATGGGAGAAATGACATGTTGAACAATATCGGTCTGCCGGGCCTTCTGCTGATCGCCGTCGTGGTGCTTGTGCTTTTCGGTCGTGGCAAGATTTCAAGCCTCATGGGTGAGGTCGGCAAGGGCATCACCAGCTTCAAGAAGGGCATCAGCGAGGGCGAGGAAGACCTCAAGAAGGTCGAGAGCGTCGAAGGCGCGGACCTGCCCAAGCACACCGACGCGGGCACCCATCCCAAGACGGACAAGGCCGCCGACAAGGGTGCGAGCTAAGCCAAAATGTTCGATCTCGGTTGGACGGAATTACTGGTCATCGGCATTGTTGCCCTGATCGTGGTGGGCCCCAAGGACCTGCCGGTGCTGTTTCGGCGCGTGGGCCAGTTTGTCGGCAAGGCCAAGGGCATGGCGCGCGAATTCTCCTCGGCCATGAACGAGGCCGCGGACCAGTCCGGCATGCGCGAGATGTCCTCCAGCATCAACAAATCGCTCAAGGCCGCGACCAATCCGGTCGGATCGGCCATGGACGGGGTGAAATCGGCGGCGAAATCGCTGACCGACCTCGACCCCGAAAGCGAAACCGGGAAGCTGTCGAAAAAGCGGGCCGAGGATGTCGCCAAGATACAGGCGGCCACGGCACGCGCGGCGGCCGAGCGCAAGCAGCGCGAGGCGGCGGAGGCCATGGCCAAGGCCGAAGAGCTGGAAGCCAAGGTGCCGAAACCGGCGGTGGAAGAAAAAGAGTAAGCCATGAGTGCGAGCGACGACATCGACGACAGCGCGGCGCCGCTGATCGAGCATCTGGCCGAGCTGCGCACGCGGCTTATCCATTCGGTGGTGGCTTTCATCATCGGCATGGTGATCTGTTTCACCGTCTGGAACCCGATCTTCAACTTTCTGACCAATCCCCTGTGTTCGGCCATGGCCGAGCGCGGACAGGACGATTGCGGGCTGATCCTGATCAAGCTGCAGGAAGGTTTCTTTGTCGCCATCTCCATCTCGCTTCTGGGCGGGCTGGTGCTGGGCTTTCCCTACATCAGCTACCAGATGTGGCGCTTCGTGGCCCCGGGCCTTTATCGCAACGAGAAGGCGGCGTTCCTGCCGTTCCTGATCGCCTCGCCACTGATGTTCTTTCTGGGGGCGGCGTTTGCGTTCTATGTGGTGACACCGCTGGCCTTCGACTTCTTCTTGGGGTTCCAGCAGGGGCCGTTGACGGGGGACGGATCGCAGCCGATTGATGACAATATCGCGGGCATCGCCTTTCAGGGCTCGGCGCAGGAGTATCTGAGCCTGACGATCAAGTTCATCGTGGCCTTCGGGCTTTGTTTCCAGCTGCCGGTTCTGCTGACGCTGATGGGCAAGGCAGGGCTGGTCAGCGCCGAGGGACTGGGGAACGTGCGCAAATACGCGGTGGTGGGCATCCTGGTGCTGGCCGCACTTGTGACGCCGCCGGATGTGATCACCCAGATCATCCTTTTCGTGGTGGTCTACGGGCTTTACGAGATCTCGATCCAGCTGGTGAAGCGGGTGGAGGTGAAGCGCGAGGCGCGGCTGCGGGCCGAGGGGTATTATGACGACGAGGACCCGCTGCTGGCGGAGTTCGACGAAGACGACGGCGAGGAAAAGAAGACGTGATTGACGATCCGATGGACCGGATCGCGGCGGCGCTGGAGCGGATGTCTCCGGCGCCGCTTGCCGCTCCGGATTTCGACGCGGCATCTGCCTTTGTCTGGCACACGCAGCCTGACCGGCTGGAGCCGGTGCCGCAGGTCAGCCGGATCGACCTGAGCCTGCTGGTGGGCGTTGACCGACCGCGCAATACTCTGTTGCAGAACACCCGGCAGTTCGCGGCGGGGTTGCCTGCGAATAACGCGCTTCTCTGGGGCGCGCGCGGCATGGGAAAATCAAGTCTGGTCAAGGCAATCCACGCCGATGTTCATGCATCGCATGAGGCCTTGCGGATCGTGGAATTGCAGCGCGAGGACCTGCCGTCTGTGGGCCGGTTGCTGAACGTGCTGCGCGGCGCGCCGCAGCGGTTTATCCTGTTCTGCGACGATCTGAGCTTTGGTCATGACGATGCGCATTACAAGTCGCTCAAGGCGGTGCTGGACGGCGGGATCGAGGGGCGGCCGGAGAACGTGGTGCTTTATGCCACGTCGAACCGGCGTCACCTGATGCCGCGCGACATGATCGAGAACGAGCGCGGCTCGGCGATCAACCCGGCGGAGGCGGTGGAAGAGAAGGTTTCGCTGTCCGATCGTTTCGGGCTGTGGCTGGGGTTCCACGCCTGCGATCAGGACCAGTACCTTGCGATGATCAGGGGCTATTGCGATGCCTACGGGGTCGAGATCGACGATGCGACGTTGCGGGCCGAGGCGATCGAGTGGCAGGCGACGCGCGGGTCGCGGTCTGGCAGGGTGGCCTGGCAGTATTTCACGGACCTTGCGGGCCGCAAGGGTGTGGCGCTACGGGCAGGGTGACACCTGTTCAGGGGGGGCTGCCGATCACGGCCCGCCTCAGGTCAGGTTGTCCTCGTGCTGTCTTAAGCGTCGTATGAAAGTAAAACACGCGGCGGATTGGAGGTCCCGCCGCGTGTTGTAACCGGTTTGCCCCACCGCAAACCAGGTTTCCTGGTTGGAAACGCTGCTGAGAGCCAGCGCCCCTTTTCCTAGACATACCATGACCCGAAGGCCTGGAAGATGCTCTCGGGGCGGTTCGGATCACCCTGCAGATGACCCTGTGAAGGGTGTCAGCCCTGAGACAGTCGCGTTGATCGCGCTACATTGTTTCTAGTTTTGAAACATGGCGATTCCGTGGCAGGCGGGGGCCAATTACGGCAATTCTGTGGCGATTTCGGGGAAATACGGCCACAAACAGAACCACCAGTAGTATCGAGGTGCCGTCGCGTCAATCGAGGTATGGCGCGGGGTCAACCGAATCGAATCCCTGCCGCACTTCGAAGTGGACATAGCTGTCGTCGCCGCCCCTCAGCTTGGCGATCTGCTGGCCGCGACCGACGCTTTGTCCCTTGCTGACGCTGACGTCCGTGACGTTGGCGTAGACCGTCAGCAGGTTGTCCTGGTGGCGAACGACGACGATGGGCACGCCCTCGGCGCTCTTGGTGATTGCGGCGACGGTGCCGGCATCGGCTGCTTTCACCGGCGCGCCGGGGGCGGCCTTGATGTTGATCCCTTCATTGCGGCCCTTGGCATAGGCGCGGATTATCGTTCCCTGTACGGGTGTCACCATCTTGGCGTCGGTTGTGGGGCGGGTCGTCTGGCCGACGTTCGCAACAGGCTTCGGTGCCTCGACCACCGGGGCGGGCCTTGCCGTGTTGTCCTGCGGCAGAGGCTTGGCTGCCGAAGGGGGTGTTGGCGTGGGCGAGCCCACACCGGGCAGCGTGGTCTGTGCCGTCTCGACAGGCGCGGGGCGCGCCGGCGGGTTCTGTTTCGGCACGGGGATCAGCAAGAACTGGCCTTCGCGGATCGCGAAATCGGCGCCGAGGCCGTTCCATTCCGCGAGCGCCTTGACCGGCACGTTGTAGAGCCGGGAGATCGTATAGGCGGTCTCGCCCCGTTCCACCTTGTGGCGGATGGGTTCCTTGCCGGTCTGGGTTGTCGGTGCTGCGGCAGGTGTTGCGGGTGGCAGGGCGGCGGTCTGCACCCCCGGCGTGGCCGGGGCGCGGTCGATTGCACCGCCAGCCAGCGTTGTGATGTCGACGGGCTGGATGGGGCCGGTGCCCACGGCACCGGTCGCGGGCGAGGGTTCGGCCACGCGGTTTGGCAGGGCGATGATTTCGTCCTTGCGCAGAGGCACGTCCGGTTCGATCCCGTTGAAGCGCGCCAGCGCGTTCACGTCAGCCCCGACCCGGGCCGCCACGTCTGCGAGCGTGTCGCCGCGTTGCGCGACGGCGACCTGGTAGTTTGGGTAGGAGATCACGCCACGGTTATCAGGGCGGGGACGGGCAGCAAGCGGGCCGGTCGCGGCCTCTGCGGTACTGAACCCGCCGCCGAGGCCCCGGAGGTCGAAATCGAGCGGCTGCTCGCCGCAGGCGGCTAGAAGGGTCGCGCTGGCTCCGGCGAGCAGGCTCAGCCGGACGCGGTTTCTCAGGAGGGATGGGTACATCTGCTTGTCCTCATGTCGCGCTCTCCGTGTTTTCCGGAGTTTTGCGGCACTCTACAGCATTAGCTGTCCTTGCCCAAGCCCTCGAGCAGCGGGACAAAGCGGACCGAGCGTAATTCGTCGTATTCAAGGCCATCGGGCGTTTTGCGCACGCGGATGAGGTGCTGGACGGCGTCGGATTGGCCCACGGGCAAGACCATGATGCCGCCTTCCTTGAGCTGGGCGACGAGCGGTCCGGGAGGGTCCTCGGCGGCGGCGGTTACGATGATGCGGTCGAAGGGGGCCTGGTCGGGCAGGCCGAAACTGCCGTCGGCGGTGATGGCGGTAATGTTGACGAGGTCGAGGGATTCGAAAATCTCGCGGGCTTCGCGCACGAGGCGGGCGTGGCGGTCGATGGTGTAGACGCGGCGGGCGAGTTTGGAGAGGATCGCGGCCTGGTAGCCCGAGCCGGTGCCGATTTCGAGTACCTTGTCGCGGGGGGTAACCTGCAGCGCCTGCGTCATCAGGCCCACGACGGAGGGCTGGCTGATGGTCTGGCCACAGGCGATGGGGAGCGGCATGTCCTCGTAGGCGCGGGCGGCGAAGAGGCCGCGGATGAAGGGGCCGCGGTCGACCGCTTCCATGGCTCCGAGCACGCGCTTGTCCGTGACCCCCTTGGAGCGCAGCGCGTAGAGGAACTGCATCTTGCGCTCGGCTTCGGAGGGGGTGTCTTCGGTCATGTATTAAGGCCCGAAAGGCTGTCCATCACATCATGGGCCGTGAGGTCGGCGCGCATGGGCGTGACCGAGATATAGCCTTCGAGGTTCACGGCCGCGTCGGAGCCTGCGTTGGCCATGACCTGCTGATCGCCGCCCTTGATCCAGGAAAAGCGGCGGCCCGAGGGGGCGATATGCGGTTCGGTGCCGAAGACGACACCGGGGCGGCGGCCCTGCGGGGCAAGGCGGATGCCTCTTACGTCCGGGGCGGGCACGGGCGGAAAGTTGACGTTGTAGAAGAGGCTGTAGTCGGTGTTTTCCTGCGGGGTGGTGTCGAGGATACGGCGGATCACGTCGGCACCGTGCTGGGCGGCGGCATCGAAGGGATTGGCGAGGTCGCGGTTGCCGGGGCCGTAGTATTGCGACAGCGCGATGGCCGGAAAGCCCTGCAAGGCAGCCTCCATCGCGCCGCCGATGGTGCCGGAATAGAGCGTATTCTCGGCCGAGTTGTTGCCGCGGTTCACGCCCGAAAGGATCAGGTCGGGCGGTGTGTCCTTCATCGCGTCGTGGATGGCGATCAGCACGCAATCGGCGGGCGAGCCTTCGGCGGCAAAGCGGCGGGGGCCCATCTGGCTCATCATGGTGGGGTGGACGTAGTTGATGCAATGGGCGACGCCCGATTGCTCGAAGGCGGGGGCGACGACCCAGACTTCGCCGTCGGGGCCCGCGAGGTCGGTAGCGATGGCCTCCATCACCTGAAGGCCCGGTGCGGTGATGCCGTCGTCGTTGGTGATCAGAATGCGCATGTCAGGCCCCTTTTTGGCCTTGATAGGTGAGGGGGCTGCGGGCGGCAAGGTTCCGCCGGTCACGGGCGGGCAGGCGAGCGGATCAGAGTTGCGCCAATACCGCAGCGGCCTCGGCGTGGATGTCGGCAAGCTTGCCGCGATCCTCGCCGGGGAAGAAGCGGGCGCGGGTGGCGGTGGGCATGGGCTTGGGCGTCAGGATGCGGACGCGGGGGCCGATGTTGGCGGTCTCGGCCTCCCATGCACAGGCAAGCGCGATCTGCGCGGTCTTGGTCGCAGCGTAGCTGCCGAAGAATTTTTCGCCGAGGTGCGGGTCGTCGAAGAACACCGCCTCGCCCGTCTGGCCCAGGAGAGGGGCCACATAGGTGATGAGCGTCGCGGTGGCGGTCACGTTGGTGGCCACGGATTTCATCATGTCCTTGGCGTCGATGTGATCGGCGGGGGCGAGGGGGGCGGCATGCACCGCCGTGTGGAGCCACAGATCGAGCGTCTTCCAGCGGTCGAAGATGCCCCGGCAGAGCACCGCCATCGCATCGGCATTGGTCACGTCCATGGGCGCAAGCGTGGCGGCACCACCTTTGGCCTGGATGCGGTCGTCGAGCTCTTCAAGCGCGCCGGTGGTGCGCGCGACGGCGATGATGTGGTGCGTGGGCGCAAGTGCCTCGGCGAGGGCGGCACCGAGGCCGCGGGATGCGCCAGTGATCAGGGCTGTTTTGGTCATGGGCGCGATGTGCACCGGCACGGGGCGGCGGTCAAGGGGGGCTGCGTTCAGGTCGCAGGCGGCGGCGGATCAAGAAGAGCGGATCGCGCCGACCGCAGGATTGCCGCGGCACGCTTTTCGTCCCGGGTCAGCCGGGCAAGCGTGACGGCACCGACAAGCAGCGCAAGCTGCGCATCCGCGCTGTCATCCGCCGCGTCACGCTGCAGGAGCGCGGTGACCCGGTCGATGGCTTTCGCAGTCTGCGCGGCGGTCCCGTTGTCCTGACGTACAAGTTCGGAGCCGAGCGCGGCCATGGGGCATCCGTGGCGCAGGTCGCCCACGTGGCGCGGCGAGAGATAGGTGTCGATGTAGCGCGCACGCGCCGCCTGTTTTTCCGCGTCCGTTTCCGCTGTCTCCATCTCTGAGACGACCTTGTCGACCGCTCTTTCGAATGCCGCGGCCACCAGATCGTCCTTGCCCGGGAAGTGGCGGTAGAAGCCGCCGTGGGTCATCCCCGCCGCCTGCATCACCTCGGACACGCTGGTGGTCTCGATCCCTTTTTCGCGCAGCAGATCGGCGGCTGCATCGAGGATGCGGTCATGCGACTTGCGTTTCTCGGCTTCGGACATGCGTGGCATTTCAATGAGTTCCAACTGGGTTGACAATTAAGATTATGTCTATCATCTTATCATTAAGATTACAATCATCATCCAAAAGGAGCTGCCATGTCATCCCATCCCCTGATCCTCGTCACCAGCGCTGCCGGCAAGACCGGCCTGCCCGTGTCCCTTCAACTGCTCGAAAAGGGCTACCCCGTGCGGGCCTTCGTGCGGCGCAAGGATGCGCGGTCGGACCAGCTTGCCGCAGCGGGCGCGGATGTTTTCGTGGGAGATCAATACGATATCGCTGACATGCGGCGGGCAATGGCCAGCGTGACGCGCGCCTATCAGTGCGCGCCCACGGCCCCCAACGGGCTGCATTTCAATGCGGTCTTCACCGCGGCGGCCCATGAAGCAAGGCTTGAGCACGTAGTTCTTCTGGGACAGTGGCTCACGGCGGCTAGCCACCCCTCGCTTTTCACCCGCGAAGTCTATCTGTCGGACCGGCTGGCGCATCTGTCGCCCGGCATGACGGTAACATCGGTCGATCCGGGCTGGTTTGCGGACAATTACCTGATGGTTTTGCCTTTCGCCGCACATCTGGGGCTTTTCACGATGCCTTTGGGGGACGGGGACGTGAAGAAGAACGCGCCGCCGTCGAACGAGGACATCGCGCGTGTGGCGGTTGCTGCTTTGACAGACCCGCAGAGCCATGCTGGCAAGCGGTATCGCCCTACGGGACCAGAGCTGCTGTCACCGAACGAGATCGCCGCCGCCATGGGCCGGGCGCTTGGCCGCCGGGTGAGATACGTCGATATCTCCGAGCGGATGCTGACCAAGGCGCTGAGGGCGAATCCGCCGTCCAATTATTCCGAAGCGGCGGTGTCACAGCTTGCCCTTTACGCCGAGGAGTACCGGCGCGGGGCCTTCGCGGTGAATGCGCCGACCGAGGATGTTCAGCGGGTTGGGGGCCAACCTGCCGAGTCCTTCGAGAGCATCGTGCGCCGCTACGTCGCGGGACGGCCCGAATTGCGGCCAAGCCTGTTCGGGCGAATGGCTGCGATGATGGGATTTGCCCGGATCATGGTTACACCAGCTTTGAACCCTGCGAGGGTGCAGAGCGACAGGGATTACGTCGAGGTCCGGGAGCCGAGGTTCAGCCAGGACGACGCGGAGTGGTCGCGGACGCATGAACCGGTGCCATTGCGCGCTCTGAGCGCCTGAGCCTACTAGCCCTGCGGCAGTTTCAGCGTGTTGCCGTTGCCGAGCACGACACGGTCTTCGCCGATGGCAGCAATCGTCTGGCCCGAGATGCGGTCGCCGACGGCAACGCGCTGGATGGTGCCGTTCTTTTCACGGATCAGGGCGTTAAGGGCGTTCTCGCTGCCGAAGATGCCGATCAGGGCAAGGGCGGGCAGGCGGGCGCTCTGGGTCGCCTTTTCGGCGACATGGGCCGGGGTCGGCTCCTGTTTATCACTGGTACTCATGGGACTTCGGAACTTGGGATTCGGGCTTCGGCGCGCTGGCTATCAGGATGCTGCGGCGCAGAAAAGGGGTGGTCGATGCGCTTCGGCAGGGATCAGCCCAGTGACGCAGCGGCAGTCCGACGGAGGTGGTAGGCGAAGGTCATGTCAGCCAGATGCGCAATGGCAAGTTCGGGCAGGGGTAAGTCGAGCGTAATCGCGATCTCGCACCTGCCGCCAGAACCTGTCAGTTGATCACTCCGCCGCCGGTTTCATCTGGAAGCCCTGTTCCAGCTGATCTGCCGGGGTCACCGGGTATTCGCCCGAGAAGCACGCGTCGCAATACTGCGGGCAGTCGCTGTTGCGGCCCTGTGCTTCGCCCACGGCGCGGTAGAGGCCGTCGAGCGAGATGAAGCGCAGGCTGTCCACAGCGAGATGCTCGCGCATCTCGTCCTCGGACATGGTGGCGGCG
This sequence comes from Sulfitobacter sediminis, assembly GCF_040811725.1. Lineage (NCBI taxonomy): Bacteria > Pseudomonadati > Pseudomonadota > Alphaproteobacteria > Rhodobacterales > Roseobacteraceae > Sulfitobacter > Sulfitobacter sediminis. The sequence continues at coordinate 6,585 of NZ_JBFNXX010000031.1, read as the reverse complement.
AGCAGTTTCTCGCGCTGGGGGGTGTCCACGCCATAGAAACAGGGCCATGCGGTGGGGGGGGAGGCGATGCGGAAGTGCACCTCCTTGGCGCCCGCGTCGAGGATCATCTCCTTGATCTTGCGGCTGGTGGTGCCACGCACGACGCTGTCATCGACAAGGATCACCCGCTTGCCCTTGATGAGCGCGCGGTTGACGTTGAGCTTGAGGCGCACGCCCATGTTGCGGATCTGCTCGGTCGGTTCGATGAAGGTGCGGCCCATGTACTGGTTGCGGATGATGCCCATCGCGTAGGGAATGCCGCTCTCGAGACTGTAGCCGATGGCGGCGGGGGTGCCTGAATCGGGCACGGGGCAGACGACGTCGGCCTCAACCGGGCTTTCCTTGGCCAGTTCGCGGCCGATCGCTTCGCGCGTTTCATAGACGGAGCGGCCACCGAGGATGCTGTCGGGACGCGAGAAGTAGACGTGTTCGAAAATGCAGAACTTGGAGGGTTGCGGGCGGAAGGGGAACTGCGATTCGACGCCTTTTGCGGTGATCACCACCATCTCGCCCGGTTTGATTTCGCGCACGAACTCCGCACCGATGATGTCGAGCGCGCATGTCTCGGACGCAAGCGCCCAGCCGTCGCCGACCTTGCCAAGGACCAGCGGGCGCACGCCCAGGGGGTCGCGCACGCCGATAAGCTTGGTGCGGGTCATGGCTACGACCGAGAAGGCACCCTCGACCCGGCGCAGGGCGTCTTCCATGCGTTCGGGGATGGTGCGCTGAAGCGAGCGGGCCATCAGGTGGATGATGCATTCGCTGTCCGAGGAGGATTGGAAGATCGAGCCACGCTCGATCAGCTCGCGCCGCAGGGCGTTGGCGTTGGTGATGTTGCCGTTGTGGGCAATCGCCGCACCGCCCATGGCGAATTCACCAAAGAAGGGCTGCACGTCGCGGATCGCGGTCTGGCCCTTGGAGCCGGCGGTGGAATAGCGCACGTGGCCGATGGCGAGTTCGCCGGGCAGGTGTTTCATCACGCCTTCGGAGGTGAAATTGTCACGCACGTAGCCGAAGCGGCGGGCGGACTGGAAGCCGGCGTCGGCGTCGTAGCTGACGATGCCGCCGGCCTCTTGGCCGCGGTGTTGCAGGGCGTGCAGGCCGAGGGCCACGAAGTTCGACGCGTCGGCCACGCCGATCACGCCGAAGATGCCGCATTCTTCCTTGAGCTTGTCCGGATCGTCAGCGTCGCGCAGATAGCCGCTGTCGAAGGGATGGGCGGGAGGCATGATCTTGGACAACGGGGCAGCTCCGAATCCGGTGGCTTCGACCCCGTATGTAGGGCGCTTGTGCTGTCCTGTCACCCCGCTGGCGCGGATTGCATGCGGGTTTGTTGCAGTCAAGCCAGCCGGGGCCCTGCCACCGCGCTGTCAGATCGACAGGCGGATTTCCCTGCCGGTTGGCGGGGGCGCGAGCGGCGCGAGGGTGAAGGGGGCGTCCGACGGGGCCGAGCCGAGGAGCGTGCCGGGCAGCGAGAACCGCACCACTGCGCCCGCGCCATCGGGCAGGTTGCGGGCCAGCAGTGTGCCCCCGCGCGCGGCAATCAACCGCTTGATCCCGAAAAGCCCGTAGCCGCTGTCGACACGCAAGCGCCCGCCGTTCATCACCTCCAGCGCGCCCTCGGTGAAACCCTGCCCGTTGTCGGTGACCGTGATGTCCAGCATGCCGGGCAGATCCTCCTGCACGCTGATGTCGACGTCGAGCCTTTCGCAGCCGCCGTGTTTGACCGCGTTCTCGGCGATGTTGCGCAGGGCGATACGGATCGCAGTGCGGTCGGCCCGCAGGTTCGACAGCGAGGTTGTCAGCCGGTGCTGCGCCGCAGGGTCGATGGCGTCCCAGATACCGTGGCAGAGCGCGGGAAAGCTGAAGCTGCTTTCCTCTTTCACGGTGGCGGTGCTTTCCGCGTGGGACAGCACGTCGCTGATCAGGTCCATGGACTGCGCGGTGATCTTTTCGATCAGGTCTATGATGTCGAGGGCCGGATCGCCGAGAGGCCCCGCATCCTCGCGCATGAGGTTGGTCAACGCGGCGATGTTGCGCATGGGCGCGCGCAGGTCGTGGGCGGCGAAGGCCACGAACTGCTCCATTTCCGACGACAGCGTATCGAAGTCCTTCCGCGCCTCGACAGCGAGCTTTTCGGCCGTCAGGTCGACAAAGCCCCCCCAAAGGCGGATCACCCTGCCGGTCTGGTCGACCTCGGGCCGAAGCGTGCTGCGCAGGGTGGAAATGCCACGCGCCAGCGGCAGGTCGATCTGGTAGCTGACGGAGCTGCCAGAGGTCAGCGCGGCGCAATGCTGCGCACAGGCAGTGCGGCCATAGGCATGCGGGAAGACGTCCGCCGAGGAACGGCCGATGAAGTCCGACGCGGGACGCCCGATCAGCGCAAGCGCGCAGGCGTTCAGGGCAGCATAGACCGGCATGCCCGCATCGCTGATCTCAAGCACGAAGACCGGCGCGCTGATCAGGTCGAGATGGGCATAGGGGCAGGTCTGTGTCACGGCGAGTCCCTTTTGTTGGACTCGATCCTAGATCGCGGGTGTTAACGGAGGATTAACCGAGTTCTGATCCCGGGCAGGCTTACTGTCCGCAGGCGCTGACCAGCGCTTCGTACTGCGAGGTGATCCAGCCGAGGGCCGCCTCGGGGTTCTGCTCCTCGATCTGGCCAGTAAAGCGCGAGAAGACCACGGCGGAGCGGCTTTCATCCACGATGGTGAATTGCTGGCCGGTCATCACCGTCTGGTAGACGAAGAAGGCGATCGCCACCAGGAGGATGCCGCGCGCGACACCAAAGACGAAGCCCAGCCCCTGGTCGATGCCGCCAAGGACAGAGCGCTGCACCAGCGAGGAAAAGAGCGGGGTAAAGAGGGACACCACGATGAGCGCCACGGCAAAGACCACGGCGAAAGCGCCGATGATCGACAGCTCGCAGCTGTCGGCGACCGCTTCGCCCACCATCGGAATTTCCCGGATCAGCGGTTCAACCTGCGGGGCAAAGAGAAAGGCCAGCACGGCGGCCACGATCCAGCCGACGATGGCCATGCCTTCGCGCACCAGCCCGCGCCCGTAGGCCAGCAATGCCGACAGGACGATGACGAGTGCCACCACGCCGTCGATGATCGTGAAACCTTCCATCCCGTCCTGCCTTCTGCCTCAGACGCTAGCCCGCGCCAAATATCTCGCCCACGAACCCGGTCAAGTCACCCATCGTGTTGAGCGTCATGCCGTCAGCCGCGATGGCCTTTCCACCCTGCGGTGCAATGGCGGAGGTAAAACCAAGTTTTTGCGCCTCTTTCAACCTATTTTCAGTCTGCGTGGCGGGGCGCAGCGCACCCGAGAGGCTGATCTCGCCGAAAACAACCGTTTCGGCGGGAAGGGCCGCGTCTTCCCGCGCCGATAGAAGTGCTGCGGCCACGGCAAGGTCGGCTGCGGGCTCGGTCACTTTCATGCCGCCCGCCACGTTGAGATAGACATCGAGTCCCGCGAAGGGGATGCCACAGCGCGCCTCGAGCACGGCGAGGATCATGGCGAGGCGGCCGCCGTCCCAGCCGACGACGGTGCGGCGGGCCTGTGAATGGGGGGAGGGGGCGACGAGGGCCTGGAACTCAACCAGAACGGGGCGAGTGCCCTCGATGCCCGCAAAAACGACGGAGCCTGCGGCAGGTTCTCCCCTTTCGGAGAGAAATAGGGCGGAGGGGTTGGTGACTTCGGCCAGACCGCTGCCCGTCATCTCGAAGACGCCGATCTCGTCCGCGGGGCCGAAGCGGTTCTTGACGGAGCGGAGGATGCGGAACTGGTGGCCGCGCTCACCCTCGAAGTAGAGCACGGTATCGACCATGTGTTCGACGACGCGGGGACCGGCGATCTGGCCTTCCTTGGTGACGTGCCCCACGAGGATCACGCTGACGCCGCGCCTCTTGGCAAAGCTGGTGAGTTCATGGGCCGCTGCGCGGACCTGTGAGACGGAGCCGGGGGCGGACTCTACGTTGTCGGCCCACATGGTCTGGATGGAATCGATGATCGCCAGTTGCGGGCGCTCTGCCTCGAGCGTGGTGAGGATGTCGCGCAGGTTGGTCTCGGACGCCAGTTGCACCGGCGCGTCGGCAAGGCCGAGGCGCTGGGCGCGCATACGGACCTGAGCCGAGGCTTCCTCGCCGCTGACGTAGATGGTTTTCAGGCCCTGCTTGGCGAAATGCGCCGCCGCCTGCAGCAGGAGGGTCGATTTGCCGATGCCGGGATCGCCGCCGACGAGGATGGCCGAGGCGGGCACGAGGCCGCCGCCGAGGACGCGGTCCAATTCCTCGATACCGGATTGGCTGCGGGGGGGCGGGCTTTCTTCGGTTGAAAGATCGGTCAGCACCATGGTGCTGCCGCGTTTCGCGCCCAGCGATTTGCTCGGGGGGCCGGCGGAAATCCCCGCGTCTTCCTGAATGGTGTTCCATTCGCCGCAGCCATCGCAGCGGCCCGACCACTTGTTGAAGCTGGCGCCGCAGGCGGTGCAGGAGAAGGTCTTGACGGGTTTTGCCATGGCGGGGTTGTGGCCCAGCCTGCCGGGGGCGTCAAAGGGAAAAGGCGGCGCTCACTCCCCCTCGTGGAGGGCGCGTTCGGTTTGCCAGGAGATCCAGAGCGAGGCGAGGATGCAGGCGGTGAAGAGGTAGAGGCCCCAGGCGGTCTCGATCCGGCCGAGGCCGATGCCCTTGGCCAGCGTGATGTAGACGGCGATGAGGAAGATGTCGGCCATGGCGAGCTTGCCGAGGATGTGGAGGACCGGGAGGACCGCGGGTTTCAGGAGGTCGAAGTGCACAAGGGCGAGGCCGATGGTTTTGAGGTAGGGCGCGAAGAGGGCGAAGAGCGTGACGACGAGGGCGAGGAAGATGTCCGAGGCCCAGAGGGATTGCAGGCCCGTGAGGACAGAGATTTCCGATAGCGAGAAGAGGGGCAGGAGACCGGCACGGAGGAGAGGCGCGGCCCATGCGACGGGGTAGAGTAGCAGGAGCGCGAGGTTGAGCGCCTTCAGCGTCCAGCCGATGCGGCTCACGTCCGGTAGACCCTGTCGTAGCGGGCACCGAGGGACGTGAGGATCTCGTATCCGATGGTGCCCGCGTAATCCGCGACCGTGTCGACGGACTGGTGCTGGCCCAGAAGCTGCAGGGTTTCCGGGGTCTGGGACAGGCTGCTGACGTCGATGGTGATGAGGTCCATCGACACGCGGCCCAGAACGGGCAACTTGTGGCCGTCGTGGTCCGTGAAGCTGGCTTTGCCGCCCATGGCGCGGAAGATCCCGTCGGCGTAGCCCGCCGCGACAGTGGCGACGCGGGTGGGTTTCTTGGCAACAAAGGCGTTGGCGTAGCCGACGCTTTCGCCGGGGGCGACGTCGCGGACCTGAATGACGGGGACGTCGAGCGTGACCACGGGCGTGGCATCGACGAAGGGCAGACCGCCGTAGAGGCCGACACCGGGGCGGGTGAGGTCGAAGTGATAGCGTTCGCCCAGCAGGATGCCGCCCGTGGCGGCGAGTGAGCGGGGGGCGTCGATGCCGCGGGTCATGTCCTCGAAGGTGTCGAGCTGGTAGCGGTTCATCGCGTGATCGGGTTCATCCGCGCAGGCGAGGTGGGACATCACCAATCGGGATTTCTGCGCGAGAGCGATCTCGCGCAGGGCGGACCATTCGGCGGGCTCCATGCCTAGGCGGTTCATCCCGGTATCAAGCTGGATGCCGAAGGCGTGGCCGGGCAAGGCTTCGACGTGTGTCAACAGCTGGTCGATGGAGTTGATCATGGGCGTCAGGTCGGCCTGCCGGATGCGTTCTGCATCGCCCGCCATGTGGCCGGAAAAGACGTAGATCGCGGGGCCCTGGCCAAGGGCGCGGCGCAGGCGGACGCCTTCTTCGGCAAGGGCCACGAAGAAGGTGCGCACCCCGGCGGCGGCCAGTGCTTTGCCCACGCGTTCGGCCCCGAGGCCGTAGGCGTCGGCCTTGATCGTCGCACCTGTGTCGCAATCGGTCAGCCGGTCCAGCGCGCGCCAGTTTGCGACGATGGCGGAGAGGTCGATGGTCAGGGTGGCGGCGGTCATAGAGGGAAGTCCATCGGCAGATCGGTGACGCGGCGGCGTGGTTTACAGGGCCTTGGTGTTGGCCCATGCTGGGGCGGTCTAACCAAGTTGGGCGCGCAGAACAAGCGCCGGGGAAGGGGTGGCATGGTTCGCATCAAGCTGATGGCGGGGCATCCGTCGATCGTGATCATGGGGCTGATCTGCCTTGCGGCATTTGCTGCGCTGGCCGTGGCCGGGCCGTGGTGGGCCTGGCTGCTGGCGCCCTTGGGGATCGGGGCGCAATTGCTCAATGAATACAACCTGCACCGCTATGTCTTTCACCTCAAACCGCCGCGTCGGCAGTGGGCCTTTGACCTGCTTTACCAGGCGCATTACGGGCATCACGATTTCCCGACGAACACGAGGTTGTTCTTTGTGCCGATTGTCCTTCCCCCCTAGAACTGGGCCACTACGATGGCCGAGAGAGGGGGACAGAGAATGGCTCGGAAACGGTACTCA
>NZ_JBFNXX010000265.1:0-234 GCF_040811725.1 Sulfitobacter sediminis | reverse complement strand
CACCTGGGGATTATCGTGGGGTTGTACTATATATTCTTACAGAACTGGCTGGCTTACGTGGCGTCCACGGTCGACCAGTCAGAGATCGTGCGGCCTCCGATGCCGCTTTGGCCCGGGGACCAGTTATTCGAGAATTACCGCAAGGCGCTGGTGTCTGTGGTGAATGAGACTGATGCGATGATGATGCTGAACAGCAAGCTGAAGGCGATGGGCCTCGGCATCGGGCTGCTAGTG
>NZ_JBFNXX010000264.1:0-234 GCF_040811725.1 Sulfitobacter sediminis | reverse complement strand
GGCCAGGTCCACCTCGGAAAAGGGCGGTGGACCCAGTCGTTCCAGATTATTATGCATCGCCTCACCAAGCGGTTCGGTGTAAATCAGGTTCGATACCGCCGCGAGGATCTGGTGGGACAGGGTCGTCTCGGTCATCATCGCGGCCCCGGTGCCCACTTTACGCACCCCCTCGAGCAGTTCCAGCATTTCAGGTGCCGTTCCGGCCCGCACGACATACCGGACTTTCGCGTAGGC
>NZ_JBFNXX010000263.1:0-236 GCF_040811725.1 Sulfitobacter sediminis | reverse complement strand
CGCCCGTTCCAAAACGAACCCAAACAGCAAAAAAAAAAACCGATTAATCAAAAAAAATTGTTAAGGAAAAATACAAAAGAAAAAAAAAAAAAAAAAAAAACAAAACAAACACACCCCCCCCCCCCCACCACAAAAAAAACCACCCCCCCCCCCCCCCCCACGCCCCCCGCCCACCCCCCGCCCCCCACACCCCCCCACCCCCAAACAACACAACCACCCCCCAGCCCAGCGCCCGG
>NZ_JBFNXX010000262.1:0-236 GCF_040811725.1 Sulfitobacter sediminis | reverse complement strand
GGGTGGGGGGGGGGGGGTGGCGGTGTCGGTGGTGCGCGCGGGGGCGGGCCCCCCCCCCCCCCCCCGCCCGCCCGCCCGCCCCCCCCCGGCCCCCCCCCCCCCCCCCCCCGCCCCGCCCCCCCCCCCCCCCCCCCCCCCCCCCCCCCGCCCCCCCCCCCCGCCCCCCCCCACCCGCCCCCCGCCCCCACCGCCCCCCCCCCCCCGCCGGGCCCTAATCCGCCGGCGCCCGCCGCGGC
>NZ_JBFNXX010000261.1:0-236 GCF_040811725.1 Sulfitobacter sediminis | reverse complement strand
GGGGGGGGGGGGGGGGGGGGGGGGCCGGCCCCCCCCCCCCCGCCGCCGGCGCGGGGGGCCCCCCCCCCCCCCCGGGGGGGGGCGCCCCCCCCCCCCCCGCCCACCCCCCCCCCCCCCCCCCCCACCCCCCACCCCCCCCCCCCCCCGCCCCCCCCGCCCCCCCCCGCCCCCCCGACATCCGCGCGCCGCGCTGAGTCGCGCCCGGCGTGTGGGGTCGCGACAGCCGGCAGGAGCAG
>NZ_JBFNXX010000260.1:0-236 GCF_040811725.1 Sulfitobacter sediminis | reverse complement strand
CACTCCTCATGGGATTCCCCTTTGATTCTTCGAATGCTGGATCCGCTCTAGGGGAGACGACGATTTTTCTGGGGAAGCGGGGTTGATTATGTCAGGCTGGGATCATGCTTGGGAGTGTCAGAAACCATTTGGTTTTGGTGAGGCTGCAGCGCCTGCGACACCAGTCACCCCACACCGAACCTGAGCATTTCGCCCCACCGGCGATGAGCGGAGCGAAGAACCCCCGCCCCTCAGCT
>NZ_JBFNXX010000030.1:0-28195 GCF_040811725.1 Sulfitobacter sediminis | reverse complement strand
CTCAAAGGAATTCCTGAAGAGTGGCCGTTGTACAAATTGGTGAGCTGAAGATTTCTTGAGCGTCAGTTTTGTCCTGCTTCTGAGACATCGATCTTGTCCGCAACGAATGGCCGAAGTTAGTAAGAGCTGTCGTTGTGCGCAAAAGCGGACTTTGCCGCGCCGCGAGCTAGGCATGAATGACTGCTGACGGCGACTTTGAGGTCATCCGATAGAAAGACTCGGATGTCTCAGAAGAGCCCGAAGCTGACCGCTTGCATCATTCGTTCCACATGCCAGGATTGCTGCCCATGCGTGGATGTGAACAGAGGAACATTGATGAGAACCTGCCTGTTGAACACCAAAGACGGGGAAGAATTGGTCTACAATGTAACTGGCACAGGCCGACCGGTTCTACTCATTCATGGGGTTAGCATGTGGTCAGATATGTGGACCCAGAACGGAGTTGCTGGGAAACTCGGCGATTGGGCCAAAGTTATTGCTCCTGACTTGCGTGGGCATGGACACAGCAGCCGTCCACACAACCCTTCAAGCTATGGGTTGAAGCTCGTAGAGGACCAGCTGCAAGTCCTCGATGCCGAGGCAGCTGAGACCGTTGACGTTATTGGCTTCTCACTTGGAGCTGAAATAGCCCTCAAATTGGCGACGATAGCTCCTTCACGTGTTTCTTCACTTTTTTTGATTGGCACAGGATGGACGCGCGATGATGGGATGGACCGATATCGGGAATTCGCCGAGTGGGCTCGCGAAAATGGAGCAGGCATGACCCCTAATCCGGACTACGATGCTTTTGACGCACTCGTGGATGGGATGCCCGAAATCATCTGCCTGGCCCAAGAAAAATTAGAAAAAATTGGTGTGCGCTGCGCCGGTGTGGTCGGAGGAAATGATCCACATCTCCCAGACCTAGAAGCGTTAGTTGGAGTTATCCCGGGTTTTGTGCTTGATAAGTTGGTAGAGGTTCCTCACGAAACGTCTTGGCGACACCTTTCCATCCCTGAGCGCATCCAAACGTTTCTGGACGATGTGAAATCCTGACGCTCAAAGTCCGTTTGGTCCGCTACTCAAACACGGCTGCTGTTCAGACAAAAGTCAGGTTCTCGCGAACACCGTCGTTCCGACGCCAAAGCGGCCGTTGTCCAAGTGCCGACGGCAGCTAAGCATTGCATCCTAGCGTGAGCGCAGGTGTGGCTTCTTACAGTCGTCATATCCAGATGACATGCAGACGCGGGCGCGTGCCTTGGCTTCTGCTACCTGCACCAGTGTCATGCTTTTCTTCAACTCTGCTCGTCTGAATGAGGCCATGGGGTCACCAACTGCACTCGCGATATTGAACCACATGTGGGCTGAGACGAAATCCTTCGGTACGCCCTGCCCCCGTCTGTATATTTCTCCAAGCTTGCTCTGTGACCAACCATGGCTCTGTTTGGCAGCGACCGTGTACCAACGGATTGCCTCCATGTAGTCCTGTGGAGCGCCCAGGCCCTTTTCGTACATCTGCCCAAGAAAAGCCTGCGCCCTTGCGTCGCCCTTGTCGGCCGCGGCCTTGTACCAACGAATTGCCTCAGAGTAATCCTGTGGCACACCAAAGCCATGCTCATAAGCATATCCAAGGCTGCATTGCGATGCAGGATGGCCCTGCTCAGCAAGGGAGTGCCAGTTGTTCAACGCGGTCCGGTAATCGCCAGCGTTATATGCTGCTAAGCTTGCGCTATAGTCTAGAACAGGCTCCTGGGCTTCAGAAGGTGCCGCCAACATCAACTTTAGAGCAAATATCGCGATCCAAGAGTTCTTGAGCACAGGTTACCCCACCACCTTATCTTGGTGACCCTATCAGCCAATTGGGCGCGGTCAAACTGCTGCTGAGCCCTACGCGCTGATCGGAGGAAATCGGTATGCGTTTTGAATGGAAATAGAGGCGAGCGCCTAGCAGACATGCCCAGATATCGGGAGGCAGGTAGCCACACCCGTAGGACCCATTCTAGGCCTCTTGGGTAGCCGAGAGGCCCAATAGGGAACCCAGGTAGGTTCACAGGCAAGACCAGGGAGATGGAATGATGCCCAAGACCGGACATCTGACAAAAACGCTCAGATGGCCGGAGAGAGTCCGAAGCCGCCACTAAGACTGCGCTTGCTGCCGGTCGGTGTTGCTTCGACTAGCTATGTTTCGGAGATGGGTTGATCGATCTGCCTTCTAAAGCGTTCTTGGATTTCCGCCAATTCCTCGATCGCAGCCCTGATATCGGAGCTGTTGAGCACATTTACCTCGACATGCTTCCCAATATGAGACAGTTCCCGCCCTTGTCTCTTTAGAGCGGTTTCTGCAAGTCCATTGATCTGGAAGTATCGGACGTCTCGCGCAAAACCCTTTGGCGTGAATTCGCCCTTCGGTTCACTGATCACGTGCCTACCAATCAGGGAAAGGGTGTTCTGATCTGCCAGTATTGAGTCGGGTGCAGCCATATCCTGCAGTCGGGCGGCCAAGTTTACAGGGCTGCCAAGGGCTGTGTACTCCAGGCGCTGATCAGAACCAAAGTTACCCACCGTGCAATAGCCTGTGGCGATCCCCATGCGGACCTGTAAATCATTGGGAATACCGCTTTTTTTCCAGTAGCTTTGCAGCGAGGCGATGCGCTCTTGCATCTTCAGAGCCATCTCGACGCATCTCATCGCATCTTCGGCTTCACCTTGCGTTTCGGGATCCCCAAAGAACACCAAGACCGCATCACCGATAAATTTGTCGATCGTTCCACCATACTCCAGCGCGACATTCGTCATTTCTGAGAGGTAAGAGTTGATAACCGTTGCCAAACGCTCAGGCTCCAGCGTATCGCTCAGATCGGTAAACCGAACGATATCTGAAAAGAAGATGGTCAAGTTCTTTCGTGTGTGTGTGTGGGACTTGTCCTCTGTTTCGGAAAAGATACTACTGTAGATCTGTGGAGACAGGTATTTTGCCAGCCTATTGGCCAGATTCTCCAGCTGTTTGCTCTTTTCCTCTATTAGTTCACGGTCCTTGATTTTCTGAGCTAATAGCTCTTCGCGTTCACGACGAAGTGACCACTCTTCTGTTCGATCAACGAATTGGCCCTGTACACCGTTCAGGTAGGAGAAATCGCTATCCGTTGTGTGGGCTGAGAGCAGTGAAAAAATGCGCTGATTGCCGTTCACTGATATCTCAACCTTCGGAAGCAAAACCGATCCCTTGGCGGTCAGGTCTTCGCGGTACTGATCGATTTGTTTACCCGGCACGCCCAGTTGCTCGAGGACATCAGGCATCGAAGCGTTCGTTACGTTACCCAACACGGGGAAGAAACTGCGGAAATTCTCATTCACTCTTAGAATTTCGAGATCGCGGTTCGCAAAGTAAGCTGCAGTGATGGCATTCCGGAAATTGAAGAAGCTCAAATCCAGTATGGTTTTCTGGTTGAAAAACTGCTCTGCGTTCATTGCTGTACCACCTATTTGTCGACTGCGAGGTTTCGCTCTGAATGGCGTCGCCTGATTTGCGCCCGTTTTCCAGTAAATGCGCCCCAAGTTGTCACGCAGTACGGCACGCAATATGTCAGCAGCACTTTCCAGAGAGGAGGCATGCCTCCGGCCAAAAGAACGTCACCATGGTTTATGATTGTCAGAATCGTTCCGACGACAAGCGCGGTTAGAAGGGCCTTACGAGGTGTTCCGTCTCCGAAAAGCAGCCTTCGTAGCGACTGGTCGGTATCCTCGTTCGAGGCAATCATGGTACTTGTCCGGACGTAACGATGTGTGTGTTGCTGTCATCTTTCCACAAAAAGCGCAAAGTCACCAAGTTCTAAGCGCAAACGTCAAGAGTGAGCGGGCTGTCCGAGCAATCTTGTCAACTTGCTACCGATATGCCGTTTTGGTCCATATAACGGCATTTGCTCGGCTTGTGACAAACAGCGGCTTTGTCCACATCTGAGACCGGTGCGGCGATCGACCGGTTCTGCTCCGGCTCATTAAGTACGGTTCGAACGACCGCATTCGGGAAATTGGTCTACGCCGCAGCGACGTTCTAGTTCCTGGGCGGTCATCTGGACGAGAGGACTTGCCGCGGATGCATCCGTCCGGTTCGTCCGCTTCTGAGACATCGGACGCAGTCAAAAAGAGTGGCCGGTGTTGGCAAAGGCGGTCGTTGCAGCGCGAAAGCAGACGTTGCTGGGGCTCTAGCCGGTCATGAGTGGCCGCTGACGGCAGCTTTCCGGTCATCTGATGAAAAGACTCGGATGTCACAGAAGAGCCCTGAGCCGACCTCAATCCTGCAATTTGCTATGTCCGGATTGTGACGTTAGTGGAAGTGGACGCCTGCATCCACTCCGATGCTCTGCCCTGTGGTCGTGCGCGACTTGCAGAAATAAACGACTTGAGAAGCGACATCGTCAATGTCGGTAAAGCTCTTCAAGGCGGCCCTTTCCTGCCACACATCGTAGGCTGCATTGTCGCCACCCGGCTTGGGACCGCCACCTCCCAACGCAGTTTCTACCATCAACCCCGGTGCAACACAGTTTACAGTAACATCCGGCGCCAAAGCTGCGGCCAAGAACCGCGTGAGGGGAATGACTGCTGCCTTGCTGGGAGCAAATATTCGATCCTGATACCAGTCACCATGGCCGAGCGTAGAACCAATATTCACCACGCGGCCCCACTTCGAGGCACGCAGGTGAGCCGCGGCAGCACGGGCGACAAGATAGGGCCCCTTCACATTCACTGTCATCATTTCGTCCCAGATTTCCGGGGTGAATGCATCGAGATCACCGAGTTCAATCGAGTGCCCACCTGAAGCAATTGCTGCGTTGTTTACGACAATGTCCAGCGATCCCAGATCAGCGACGACTTTAGATATGGCACTTTCAATTGAAACCGGGTCAGTTTGGTTCAGTTGGATGGTGAGCGCCGTTCCACCAGCAGCCTCAATGCGCTCCCTCACAGCTTCGGCCCGGTCTTTGCCTTGATGATAGCCTATCGCGACACGGACACCTTCGTTGGCGAGGAGGGTACAGATGCGGGAGCCAAGTCCACCGCTACCACCCGTGACAAAAGCTACCGCCCCAGAGATGTCCATATGAGGTTCCTTTTCCAACTTCTGGCGCAGGTTACATAACGGACGGATTAAAGTCACTTTGCGCTGCCTTGGCGGAGAAGGGGACATTGGATTTCCGAGTTCCAATGTCTCAAAGGTCCCCGATCTGAGACATCCCAGGCGTGCGCAGCGATCGACCGGTTTCCGCACTGCGGTCATTGGTGCGTCGACCCGTTGACACCGCCGCCCGAAGCGGACGTCGCCTGGAAGGCACAGCACACCAAGCTTGGAGTTAATCTACTTTCAACTCGTTGTAGGAGAGCATTACGTGTTCTCGGAAGGCGGGCCGTTCGGCGAGACGTTTGTAATAGGCTTGCACATTCGGCAAGTCGGCACGGCGTATCCCGATATCGTAATACCGAAAAAGAATGTGACCAAACTGTATGTCAGCAAGTGTGAGTTCGTCGCCTACGATAAAGGAACGCGTAGCAAGAGCAGTATCGGCAATTGCCAGCTTTTGTTCCAGAGCATCGACTGCCGACTGAATAGTTTTTTGATCGCGTTGCGCCATTGGAGTTCTCACGACACGCCAAAAGACGGGTACCGTGAAGGCCATAGCAACGTTGAGCTTGGCCCACTCTGCCCATCGATCAACGTCAGCCCGAGCGACCACATCACCGGGCCAAAAGCTATCACTGCCATACCTTGTTGCGAGATATCTACAGATTGCGCCGGTTTCCCAAAGCGGCCCGAGGTTCGGGTCCCTCAGCACAGGGATGGTACCGTTTGGGTTCATGGCGAGAAAGTCGTCACTATCAGTACCGCCATAGATACCTCCCGCGTCATGACGGACGTATTTCAAACCCAGCTCTCCGATGCACCACATCAGGGCCTGTACATTCGATGAAGTTTTCCGACCCCATACTTCCAACATGCCAAGTCACCCCATAAACTTTAAAGAGCTTGACGGGGCACGAACCCAAATTCAAGGACCGGTTCGTCCGCGTTGCAGTCGTTCGTGCAGACTGTGGCGAACGGCGGCTCGGAGCCCCTAGCCGACTACGGTCTTAAGCGCAGCATTCGAAACGATGGGCCGGAACCAGCCATTCTCCGCAGTCGCGTTATGAACTTTCGCACCTACGGGAAGCAGACATTCAACCTCAGAAATCCCGATTGCAGCTCCGGGTCTACGGCTTCGGGCCCGATTCGATCGTTCGAATACCCTTGGCAGGTGCTGTTCGGGGCACGGGATTCGGCACGATATTGCAGCGGTTCGTTGTCAAAAAACCGTTAAAGGGAAGGATTCCGCCCTGCAGCGCTTGTCAGACCTAGGGCAAGCGCACGACATGAAGGGCGTTGCTCCGCTGATCCGCGATGTGTCTTTTGACGCACTACTGGCGGACAAGGCGTTCGACACCGATTGGCTGCTCAAAGACCTTGATACCCGGGGCGCGACCGCCGTGATTCCGCCGAAGACCAACCGCAAATTCCAGCGCAACTACGACAAGGAAGTCTACAAGTGGCGGCATTTGGGCGAGAATTACTTCGCAAAGATAAAATAATTCAGAGGCATAGCTACACGCTACGACAAAACCGATTGCAGCTACGCCGCCTACTGGAACCTCATAGCAGCTTTGATCGCATCACGTTGATTGTCCAAGGACCCTAAAATTCCTTGCCAGTTGATCCATTTGGAGGAACACTTCCGGTGGATTGACTGGGCTCTGCGCCGCCCGTTGTTTAGATTTTTTCCGGAGTTGACCATGTGGGTCTCCTGCAAGCTGAAAGCTGACCGCACGCTTGAAGACATCGCGAAAGAATACAGAAACACGGATATTGGTGTCTTACTCAAGCATCCGAAGAACAAGATAGCGGCCAAGTCCTGTAAGGCGAAACAGCCGGTGCCGAAAGGCTCAGTAGTTTGGCTGTTGGACCCCAAGGCTAAGTGCTACCCCGTGAAAACGCCTAAGGGCATCGAGATCTACAACGAAAAGGAATGGAAGGCCTGCCAGCAGCAAAACGCCAAGAGCATGGACAAGACATTTCGGCGCGTGAAGATGGCGCACGACAACATTGCGTATCGCCATGACCTTCAGTTGGAAGTGAATGCCGAGTTCCCGTTTGTCGCCTTCTTCTCAAGCAATTGGGTGGGCTCTGAAGGAAACGAACCAACATCGGAACGCAAAGCCTCAGCCAATGCCGTCGCCAAGCTGGAAAAGGTGGTCAGAGCACGCAACATGGCCGTCTTTGAAGGCGCCTACGCGGATGCAAAGAGAAAGATTGAGATTTACCAACGGGCTCTACAGGGCTGGATAAAGCAGTTGACTGGGAGCGCTGAGAATTGGGAGACGGGATTGACCGTGGTGAAGGAAACTTCATTCTGGATCTTCGGAGCCTCTGCCATGACAGTTGCGGCCCCAGCAACCGGACTTGCGGCCGTGGGCTACGGCGCACTTGTGGGCGGCGGGACCAAGTTCATGGCCTCAACAGCCAATGAAGTCGGGCGTGCGCTCTCCGGATCGGAGGTCAACATGTCCCATTCCTCCAAGAAGGTGCTCCTCGATGTAGTCAACGGTGCGGCCTTCGGCGGTTTCACCGCAGGTCTGGGGAGACTCGTTTCGAGATCTCTGCTCGACAAATTCGCCGCGAAGCTGATCGACAAGAGGCTGGTCGTGAAACTCGGGAACCAGTTCCTTAAGCGTTGCTCTTGGTGGTCGAAACTAACGGACCGAGTCTATTTCGTCGCGATGAACTCAGCAAAAAAACAGGTGGCCAAGGAGTTCACTGGCCGCGCCGCAAAGGAAGTCCCGATCATGCTCAAGGGCGTGCCCACGCGGATCTTCGACCACATGGCAGCGGACGTGTTGGTGAAATTTGTCACAAGGCTTGGGCTTGGTGGGATCAGGAAAGCGATCGATCTGGCTTTTCTGAATGACCTGATTGCGAAAAAGGCCAAGGATTGGGCACGTGAAGAAGGGCTCAAAATGAAAGGCAAGGCCACAGAAGAACAAATTGCGAAGAAGATGGCAGAAGATCTGGCGGACGGCCCGATGCTGGACAGCATATTTGAGCACATTGTGCGCAACAACCAGGCGGCGATTGCTAAGGAAATTGAACAGGCCTACGCCGACGAAATGGTTTGCCGCGTGCGCGAGATACAGAAAAAGCAGAAATGAAAACCTGTGCCGTGGTGGAGCGTGTTCCGAGCGGAGTCGAAGCACTGATGTTGTCGTGGCGGCGCGCGAAAGGCTGCTTTGGGAACTCTGTGCCGCGGCACATAGACTGAACCCCAAGGGCAGCTCAGGGCCTCAGCCACCAGTTGACGTCGCGCTCTCGAAGGTCAGCTCCGTCCGCTTCTGAGACATCGAACGCAGGCAAAACGAGTGGCCGGTGTTGGCAAAGGCGGTCATTGCAGCGCGAAAGCGGACTTTGCCGTGCCGCGAGCTAGGCATGAATGACCGCTGACGGCGGCATTTAGTTCATCCGACAGAATGACTCGGATGTCTCAGAAGAGCCCGAAGTCGACGTTCAGCATTCCTCCTCCTTAATCAAAGAGCATTGCCATGTTTGACGCGCGCAGACCTGCCTTCCATTGGCATTTCGAATTCAGAAAGGATACGCTTTTCTGGCCTCTTCGTGAGCATCGCAAAGCATTTCGCACCTTGCCAGACCGATATCGCGCAATTGCTTGGCATCGAATTCGGGAGGACCAGCCAGCGGGTTGCGGCGGCAAGGGACAAAAGGGACACTTCGCCTATTATCTACCGTATACGTGTAAGAAGGTGTTTTTCCCCTATACGGTGGATAGTCTGTGTTTTGTCCCTTTTGTCCCTTAAACACGTTCAGGTTCCATTGAAGTCGGTCCAAGGGCGCAGTCTCAGCCCCCGCAGGCCACGAGAACCGTTGCTCTTGGCGTCCTCAAAGCCACGGGTGCGCAGTTCTTTCATCAGCGTTCGCTTGGCCCACGGGTGCAGCCCTTGGCGTTCACACCACTGAGTGAAGCGGCGGGCGACGTCATCCCCGTTCGTGAACGCTCCGACCTGCACCTCGGCCTCATCCTCGATGAATTGCGCAACAGTGTCCTCATCGTCGAAGTATTCCGCCGATGCCGCCGCGATGCTGGCCGGTACGTCCAAGCCCCGCTCCTGCCACGCCAGCGCGCCGTCTATGGCCCATCGAAGGATTGCCGGGGCTTCAGCTTGCAGCTTGTCAGGCAAGCCCGTGTCACGCTTCTCAGGCGGTATGGTGACGGTGAAGGGCACCAGGACAACGCGGGCACGGATTGCTTCGTCGACGCCTCTGAATGAGGGCATATTGTTCCCGGCAATCATCAGCGTGAGTTGCGGGTCAAAGTCGAAGAAGTTCTGACGCATTAGCCGCGCGGTCAGGCGGTCGCCGCCGGTAAGGTCTTTGATTGTGCTTTCGTCCCACGTCTTGCCCTTGGGCAGTTCTGAGGCAACGGCCAGCCGCGCGCCGTGCAAACCGGCAATCTCGGTCGGGTGGCGCTCGGTATTAGAATACAGGAAAGTGGCCGCGGGAACGCGTCGAGCATAGTCAGCAAGGACCTTCATCAGTGTGTTCAGGAACACGCTCTTTCCGTTGCGCCCGGTGCCGTAGAGAAACAGCAGCTTATGTTCGCGGGTTTCGCCGGTGAGTGCGTACCCCGCTGCGCGCTGCATGAAAGCGATCACGTCTTGGTCGCCATTGAAGATTTCACCAAGAAACGACAGCCATCGCTCAGGCCGAATGCCCGGTTCCGCCGGTGCGCAGGCGGTCAGCTTTGTTACCATGTCCTCTCGCCGCGCGGGGCGCAGTGTGCCAGTCCGCAGGTCAACGATGCCGCCCGGCGTGCCAAGCAACATCAGGTTTGCATCGAAGTCCTCGGCCGCGGCAACACTGGCCGGATTGGAACGGGCAAGGTCGGCAATGGCGGCAACAGTGCCCTTGCTGCGCAATGCGCGGCCTTGGTCTTTCGCCCATGTTTTTTCTTTCTCGACTTTGGCGCTCGCCCAGTCCGCCAATTCTTTGGCGCGTGTGCTTAAATAATCGCGAATTTCGGTCATGTGGTGCAAGCGCTCGTCCATCTCCCACCTTGTACCAGTCCAGAACAGCCATTTACCCCAAATGGCGACATGCTTGGCGTTCAGGTCCCAAGATCGTGCGCCCAGGTCACGGGTCAAAGCATCGTGTGACAGGTCGAATTCGTCGGGCGCGTTTGTGCGCGGTGTGCCGTCCGATGTATGCGCGCGACTTGCGGCCTCCCGCCACCCAAAGCTGGCTGGTGCCTCGCCCAGCTTGTTACAAAGCCAAAACGCCGCGTCCTTCGGTGTCTTGCCACCGAATTGCTCCACAACGTCAATAGCGGTCATTGGGACTTCATGTCCGAAGTCCTTAATGCCGTCTGGATGCAGGCTCAAATCTTCTTCAAGGTTGCGGCCAAGATCGACGGATTTGACGCGCCACGCGCCGGTAGCCTGTTTCGTCGCAGTCGGGAATAGCGAAGGAACCCAGCAATCTAGATCGGCCAGCGCGGCGGTGTTCACTTTGCGCCAAAACGGGCTTTCTGTGCTATCTGTTGCAATCTGCTTGGGTGCGGCCCGCGCGGACAGTTTTGCCAACGGTTTAGCGGGCTCCTCAGGCCCGTATGTCTCCTTTACCCATTGAACGAAGTCATCGATCTGGGCAGCGCTGACAAACGGCAACTGGCTCTTGACGCCCAGGAACTTGTCCAGCGGGTCAAGACCGTGCCACTTGTACGGCTCATCGGTGTCAGGGTGGATGCCATAGGCAATGAACTGCTGCCCTTGCGCAAGGACTTCGATCTTCTGGTCGGGGCCAAGAGCAGGTAGCTTCAAGACGATCTTGCGCGGCAGGTCACTTGCCACCAGGAACGCGGTCTTAGGCGCTTTTCCAGTGCGCTGCAGCCCGTCTTTGTGGCGTCTTTTCCATTCTGCGGTGATTGCTGCCGCTGCATCTGCGTCTGTCACGTCAAGGTCAACCAACGCGATGCCGTCTCCGGTCTTAATGCCCACATTTTGCTGACGCCGGAAGTCTTCCTCGGTGAAGTCAATCTCGGTCCAGCGGGGAATTTTCACAGTCTTGCCCAAACACGGCACCGGGCGGTATCCATTTAAGATCAACTGGCGCGCTACGTCTCGCGGGTCAAAACCGGCCAGATCGGCCTTACCTGTCTGAAAGGAAATATCGCTCAATAGCTTGCCCCCCAAATCAAAACCGCCAGACCATGAGCCTGCGCTTCGGTCAGGCCGTGAAGGCGATGGAGGTAGAGGATTTGCAACTTGTTCACGCGGCACCCCCTTTTCCAACCGGGGGTCACACGATAAGGCGTGCCAGTGTGGTGGCGCTTGGTTTCGCGATATGCTATTTTTAAGCTATTCGCCGCAGATGCATGGCGTTTTTTCCGACCCGGTTCCTGCCCCAACAGGTTCCGGGTCACTTGTTTTTTGTTCTCCATGACTAAACTGCCCCCCGCGTTTCGCGGCTTTCGACCCAGTCAGTTATGTCGCTTTCGCGCCAGGCGACGAGGCGAGTGCCAAGCTTCACGGGCTGGGGGAAATCCCCACGTTTCATCCATTCGTAAAGCGTCGAGCGCGACAGCCCGGTGCGAGCCTCCACATCCGGGCGGCGAAGCAAATTCACTGCCATGTCTGTCTCCTTCTACATGGACACAGCAGGACTGCTGTGTTTCATGCCGGAAATCAGAGCATGAAATCACAGACACCGGGAGCGAACGCAGATCGCCAGATGGGTTCGCACTAGTTTTCGGATGGAGCGCCGCGACCTATGTGAGAATAGACGCTCCCGCAGTGAAGCATCTTCTCCTTTAGCTTCTCAGGCGAAAGACTTTTGAACGGAACTCCAAGACAGATTTCGTCCCGACGTTTCATCCACCCCTGAACAGCCTTTGCCGTCACATTGTAAGCTGTTCTGACCGTCTTGTTTGGAGAGCGGTCTGCAATGTCTCCTCGTGACACGGCCTCAATGTAGAGGACGCCATATGCGATGTGATGCCTTTCAAGTAGATACAATGGCCTGCCGCCAATCCGCGCATATTCAATAATTTTTGGGACTATCCCAGTGGAAATTTCTTCAGATATATCTGCGAGACGTGCAAAAACGTATTGTGGAAAGGGCTGCAGTTCATAGTCGTACTGCAGGCGCGTGCGCGTGAACATCCAGAGTACTGCGTTGACAGCCATCCACCAATGTCGAACCGCTTCAGATTTTGCTTTCGACTTCTCGGGCCCTTCGGCATCGAGCCGACAGATTTCTTGAAACGCAGCTTCCTCTTGGTCCAGAAGTTCAGTCCATTCCTCGCACAATATTTGTATTGTAGGGTTCGGTTTCTGTTCCGTCATTCAAAACCTATAATCTTCGCAGAACCAATAGTTACAACGTTGTCACCCAGTGTTCCTTCACCGCGCAAGAATTCCGCCCATGCTGCCATCATGTCCCGCCGCCGTTCGAGGATGTCGCTGCGCTGATAGGCGCGTTCCACCTCGGAGCCTATGAAGTGCGCGAGAGCAATTTCGGCCATGTCGCGGGCATAGCCGCGCTCTGCCGCCCACTGCCGGAAAGTTGAGCGCAGCCCATGCGGCACGGCTGGACGCTTGCTGGCTGGGTCAAGATAACCCGTCCGACCTGCCTTAAACTCGGCTTCCTGCATACGGCGCATGACTGCGGATATACTCATATCGGATAGCATTCCGCCGCGAGGGGAAAAGAACACGTAGGGACTGGTGTTCAGGCGGGGCAGCGCGTCAAGCAGATCGACTGCCGCAGAGGTCAAAGGAACGCGATGCTCACGACCATTCTTCATCCGTGAAGCCGGAATGGTCCAAACGGCCCGTCGTGTCGCAGATGTCGCGGATGTCGCAGCGTCCCCAAGGTCAAATTCATCCCATGTTGCGCCACGTACCTCGCCCGAGCGCGCGGCGGTCAGAGTAAGGAACTTCAAAGCTTCCGCTGCCATACCCTCGCGCTTTTGAAGGTCAGCCCACCAACCAGCAACGTCAGAGAGAGCCAGAGCGGGCTGATGATGGCCCTTCTTCACCTTCGCAGGCTTTGGAAGCATTTCGGATAGATTGCCCTTCCAGCGGGCCGGATTGTCTCCCTCCCGATGCCCAGCCACGGTGGCCCATGAAAGTACATTCTCAATGCGACCACGAAGCCGTGACGCAGTCTCCGTCTTATCGTTCCAGATGGGTTGCAGAACGCGCAAAAGGTCTTGAACGGTGATTTCTGACACCAACATGCGCCCCAGAACAGGTGTCGCATAGTTGTCGAGCGTTGAGCGCCATTGCTTGCGATGCTTCTCGTTCCGAAATTCTGAAAGCTTCGAGGCAAGGTATTCATCTACAGCGGCTGCGAATGTCTTGCCTTCCCGCGCCTTGCGCTTGGCGGCCAGAGGGTCACCGCCCAAGATCGCCGTTCCACGGTTCTCCAGTGCTAGTTTTCGGGCGGTTGCCAGCGATACAGCAGGAGGGCTGCCAAGCCCAAGTTCACAGCGCTTTCCGCGAATAGTGATACGTTGCACCCACTGGCGCGCACCGTTCTTGGCGACACGAAGGAACAAACCCTGACCATCGAAGTACTTGCCTGGTTCAGTTACTGTCTCAACGAACCGCGCCGAAAGGGCCTTCTCTGGTCGTCTGATGTTTTCGCGTCGCATCTACATCCCCCGGCTCATCCCCCACATCAGCGTGGATTGCAATGGATCATGCCGGAACTATTCGCACAAGGGAAGGGTATCTGTGTCCCATTTTTTCTACATATAGGGACGTTTACGGATCATGCTGGAACATAGCTTGGCGGCCTGTCTCTCCGCCATATTACCTAAATATCGCCCCGCCCTGGTTCAGCCCGGCGCCAGCAGTGACACAGACTGCCGCACTTCGAGGAATGACCAGATCGCTCGCGTGACCCTGTTCGATCGCTCCTTGTTGCGAAAAAGCCGGATCGACAGGTCGACCGCCCAGGCCGGATCGCCTGTGCGCACCAGAATGCCGCTTTCGAGATCGGGCAGCACGAGGCTCTTGGGCAGCCAAGCCACCCCCTCGCCCGCCCGCGCCCTGATGCGCAGCGCACCCGCCATCGCGTTCTCGTAGACTGTGCGCAAATGCTCGGAGATGCCGTGTTCGGCGAAAAGCGGCTCCAGATGCCTGCCGATGGGCGCGGTATTCCCGAAACGCAGGTAGGGCATCTTTACCCCTTCCCCCTCGAAATCGAACATGGGCCTGCCGTCCGCCGCAGGTTTGCATACGGGCAAAAGCTGATCCTCGCCGATCACGATAGAATCGACAGCCTTCTCCGCAGGCCCCTCGCCACGGGCGTAGGCGACAACAAAATCCACGTCGCCGTTCCGCAAATCGCGCATGCAGGCCGGCAGATCGTCCGCCCGCAGACGCGACAGGATCGGCCCGTAGGCCTCTTCCAGCGCCTGCAGCCACGCGGGGTAAAACCGCCAGCCGATTGAATGCTGCGCCCCGAAGGTCACCACGTATTTGTCCGGCAGCGACTGAACTTCGAGGATCTGGCTGCGCTCCTGCTCGATCCGCGCGAGCGCCTGCAATCCCGCCTCCAGCATCTGCGTGCCCGCCTCGGTCAGGCGCACCGGCTGATGTTTTCGATTGACCAGTGTCGCCCCCACCCAGGCCTCCAGCGACTTGATGCGCCGACTGAAGGCCGGCTGGCTGAGATTGCCCAGTGCAGCGGCCTGAGAGAAGTTCCCAGTATGCCGCAACCGCTCAAGGTCACGAAAGAGAAGAATGTCCATGATCCAAACATAATGCAAAATCTGCATAATGTCATTGAAACATAGCATTGGATTAGAATCCGCGCCCGCTCCAAGCTGATCGCGACCGATAAAGGAGCAGGATTTGCCATGGCCCAAGCCCAGACACTGTCGCGTGACAAAGCCGGGATCGACTTTGACCGCTTTCCCCGCACCGCCCTGTGCCACAGCCCCACGCCGATTGAGGCCATGCCCCGGCTCAGCGAGCATCTGGGCGGCCCTCGCCTGTTCATCAAGCGCGACGATTGCACCGGCCTTGCCATGGGCGGCAACAAGACGCGCAAGCTGGAATTCCTCGTGGGCGAGGCGATGCAGGAAAAAGCCGACATGCTGGTCACCCAGGGCGCCGTGCAGTCCAATCACGTACGCCAGACCGCGGCGGCGGCCTGCAAGGTCGGCATGAAATGCCATGTCCTGCTGGAACGCCGCGTGCGGGACCGCGCTGCGTCTTACGAGCAGACCGGCAACGTTCTGCTCGACGATCTTTTTGGCGCCACACACGAATTCCGCCCCTCCGGCCTCGACATGAACGCCGAGGCACAGGCGGTCACGGACAAGCTCAGGGAAGCAGGCCATCGCCCCTATTTCATTCCCGGCGGCGGGTCGAACCCGACAGGCGCGCTAGGCTACGCGAAATGCGCGCAGGAAATCGCGGATCATACGCGCGAGACCGGCCAGAACTTTGACTGGCTGGTGATGGGCACCGGCAGCACTGGCACCCAGGCCGGCCTTGTCGCCGGGTTCGAGGCCATTGGCCACAACCTGCCCGTGATGGGCGTCAGCGTCCGCCAGCCGCGCGAGCGGCAGATGAACGCGGTCCACGCACTGACCCAGAAAACGCTCGAGAAACTGGGGGCCGAGGGCGTCCCGCTCAGCAAGGTATTCGTCGATGACGGCTATGTCGGCGAAGGCTACGGCATTCCAGCGGAGTCCACCCTTGAGGCAATCCGCCTGCTTGCGCAGCAGGAAGGCATCCTTCTCGATCCCGTCTACTCGGCCAAGGGCATGGCGGGATTGATCGGCATGGTCCGGCAGGGTTTCTTCAAACCCACGGACAACGTGCTTTTCCTTCACACCGGCGGGGCCAGCGCCCTTTTCGCCTACGAGGATCAGCTTCGCGCGTCACTGAAATAACCGACGCCAAAAGGCGCGGACCAACAGAGGAGAATAAAATGAAAATCACCATGAAATCAGGCGCTTTCGCCGCGGCCTTCAGCCTGCTCGCCCTGCCTGCCGCCGCAGAGGAGGTCAAGATCGGCGTGCCGTCCTGGACCGGCGCTCAGGCCATTGCCCATGTGCTGGGCGAGATCGTGACATCCCGCATCGGCGGCCAGGTCGAATATGTCCCCGGCAACAACGCCACGATCTTTCAGGCCATGGACCAGGGCAAGGGCGACATCGACGTGCATCCCGATGTCTGGCTTCCCAACCAGGAAAGCTTCACCAATGAATACGTGGACGGCAAGGGCACGGTCACCCTGTCCTCCAACCCCTACGAGGGCAATCAGGGCTTCTGCGTGTCAAAGGATTTCGCCGCCAAGATGAACATCACCGACATCGCTGATCTGGGCCGTCCCGACGTGGCAGCCGCCATGGACAGCGACGGCAACGGCAAGGGCGAGATGTGGATCGGCGCGCCCGGCTGGGCCTCGGCCAACGTGAATGAGGTCAAGGTGCGCGACTACGGGCTGCTCGACTTCATCGAACCCATTCGCGCCGAAGAAGCGGTCAAGACCGCGCGTATCAAGGATTCCATCGCCAAGGGTGAAGGGTATGCCTTCTATTGCTACGAGCCGCACGCGGTGTGGTTCATGTTCGACGTGACCATGCTGACCGAGCCGACCTACGATCCGGCGAAATACGTGATGGTCCAGCCCTCGGACGACGCGGATTGGTACACCAAGTCCATGGTCGCCACCAAGGATGACCTCAAGCAGGTGCAGATCGCCTGGTCCAACTCTCTGGCCGACCGCTCGCCCGCCATCACCGAGTTCTTCCAGAACTTCTCACTTTCGGCGCAGGACGTCTCCAGCCTCGCCTTCGAGATCAGCGCCAATGGCCGCGAGCCCTCGGACGTTGCCAAGGAATGGGTTGAGGCGAACTCAGAGCGTGTCGACAAAATGCTGGGCCTCTGACCCGCCGACATGAACTTTGGCAGCACCGGCCAGACCGGTGCTGCCCTGACCGATGGCAGAAAGCACTATGAGCGACGATAAAGTCATCGAAATATCCAACGTCTGGAAGATCTTCGGGCCCAAACCTGAACTGGCACTCAAGGCCATCCACGAACGCGGCCTGACCAAGGCCGAGGTGCTGGCCGAAATGGGCGCCGTCGTCGGCGTGGCCGACGTGAGCCTCTCCGTCAATCGGGGGGAAATCTTCTGCATCATGGGCCTGTCCGGCTCGGGCAAATCCACGCTGGTGCGCCACTTCAACCGCTTGCTGGAACCCACGGCAGGCAAGATCGAGATCGAGGGCACCGACGTCATGGCGCTGGGCCCGAAGGAACTGCAGCGCTTCCGCAACCAGAAGATCGGCATGGTCTTCCAGAACTTCGCCCTAATGCCGCACCGCTCGGTGCTCGATAATGTGGCGATGCCTCTGGAAATTCGCCAGGTCGCCAAGAACGAACGCATGCGCCAGGCCGCCGCGATCCTCGACATCGTGGAGCTGGGTGCCTGGGGATCGAAATTCGCGCACGAGCTTTCGGGCGGCATGCAGCAACGCGTGGGCCTCGCCCGCGCGCTCGCCGCCAACCCGGACGTTCTGCTGATGGACGAGCCCTTCTCGGCGCTCGACCCGCTGATCCGGCGGCAGCTGCAGGACGAGTTCATCCGATTATCGAAGATCCTCAAGAAAACCACTGTTTTCATTACACATGATCTGGATGAGGCGGTCCGCATCGGGGACCGCATCGCGATCATGCGCGACGGCAAGATGGTGCAGGTCGGCACCGCCGAGGACATCGTGATGCACCCCGCCGACGACTACGTCGCCGACTTCGTCGCGGGCATCTCGCGGCTCAAGGTCGTGCATGCCCATGCGGTCATGCAGCCTATCGACGACTTCATCAAGGCCTCCGGCCCCCTGCCCGCCGATGCCCCCCGCGTGAACGAGAAAGAAACCCTGAGCAACCTGATCAACCTCGCCATCGACGACGAGAACGCCATCCTCGTCGAGGACGGTGGCGTCGACGTGGGCGTGATCACCCGCGCCGACCTCTTGCGGACGGTGATCGAGGGAACGGAGGTGTCATGAAAGACGACAACGTCAACCCGCTGGAAGACACCGAAAGCGACGCCGCCCGCGCCTACGCCGATGAGCGGCGCGAGAACATCCGCACCTTCGTGCGCACCAGCCCTGACTACTACATCCGCAACTTCGACAAGATCGGCGCCTCCGCCCGCTTCACCCCCACCTTCAACGCCATGGCGGGGCTTTTCGGCCCCATCTGGTTCGGCGCGCGCGGCCTCTGGTCCTGGGCGCTGCCCTTCCTCATCCTCGAAGCGCTCGCCTTCGTCCAGATCGCGCGTGGCCTCTTCGGAGACCTCGCCGCCGACGCCATGGCGCGCATCGCTTCCATCGAAGGCACGCTGGAACTGCGCCGCCAGCAACTCGCCGCCGCGATCGAGGCGAATTCCGACAAGGTCGACGTCTACCAGCGCACTGTGGATTCGCTTGAGGCCAACATCGGCGGCATTCGCGCCGAAGCCGAGGCGCTGGCCGCCGAAGGGCCGACCATTGCCCTCACCGGCCTGCTGATCCTGCTGGCCGTCAAGGTCGCGCAATCCCTCGTCGCCAACTGGGCGCTCGAGGCACGTTTCTCCGACTGGCTCTCCGACCGGTCCATCCGCTCCGGCATGCCGATGTCCCAGATCGTCTTCAGCGCGATCTTCATGGCGCTCATGGTCATCGCGGCCATGCTGCACTACAGCTTCCCCGACCGCTTCAACCTGCTCAGTACCTTCCCGACAGACCCCGATATTCGACTGGTCAGCATCGACTGGGTCGAGGCCTTCTTCAACTGGGCGGTTCTCAATGGCGAAGCCCTTTTCGACGGCATCACCTATTGCATCCGCCTCGTCCTCGACGCGCTGGAACTGGTCTTTGTCAGCACGCCCTGGATCGTTATCGCCTCGCTCATCATCCTGCTGACCTGGCTCACCGCCGGGGTGCGCATGGCGATCTACTCGGGCGCCTTCCTCGCCTACATGGGCTTTCTGGGGTTCTGGGAAAAAGCCATGACCACCCTCGCCCTTCTGGGCACCGCGGCCTGCCTCTCGATCCTCATCGGCATCCCGCTCGGCATGTTCGCCGCCCGCCGCCCGCGCTTTTACGCCGCGATCCAGCCGATCATGGATTTTATGCAGACCATGCCCGCTTTCGTCTTCATGATCCCAGTCATCGCCTTTTTCGGGACCGGCAAGCCCGCCGCCGTTGTTACCACGATGATCTTCGGTGGCACGCCCGTCGTGCGCCTCACGGTTCTCGGCCTGCGCGGCGTCCCCGAAAGCGTCCGCGAGGCCGCGATCAGCTTCGGGGCGAACAAGTGGTACCTGCTGACCAAGGTCGACCTGCCGCTCGCCAGCCCCTCGATCCGCGCGGGCATCAACCAGACGATCATGCTCTCGCTTGCCATGGTGGTGGTGGCGTCCCTGATCGGTGCGAAAGGCCTTGGCGAAGACGTGCTCGAAGCCCTGCAATACGCCAACGTGGGCCAGGGCATCCTTGCCGGTTTCTCCATCCTCTTCTGCGCCATGATCCTTGATCGCATCGTGCAGGGCGGCCGCCGTTGAGGCCGCTCGTCCTCGTCCATGGCTTCATGGGCGGCAGCGATCAGTGGAAGGGACAGGCACCACTGGGTGAGACACGACCGCTCGTCACGGTCGACCTGCCCGGCTTCGGACGGAACGCCCATCTCGATCCCATCGACCGTATCGAGGGGTTCGCCGACTGGGTGCTGAGCGACATGAGCCGTCAGGGCATCGGGACATTCGACCTTCTGGGTCACTCCATGGGCGGCATGATCGTGCAGGAGATGGTGCACCGGGCCCCCGAACGGGTAGCAAGGCTGATCCTCTACGGCACTGGTGCCGTCGGCGTTCTGCCCGGTCGGTTTGAGCCGATCTCCACCTCGATGGAGCGCGCGCGCACCGACGGACCCGCCGCAACCGCGCGCCGTATCTCGGCCACCTGGTTTCTGGATACCGAATCCGCGCCTGCCTACGCCGACTGCGCGGCCATTGCCGAAAAGTCATCATTGCCCGTGATCCTTGCGGGGCTCGACGCGATGCAGTCCTGGAGCGGTGAAAAGAACCTCGCCCGGATCACGGCGGAAACCCTGATCCTCTGGGGCGACCGGGACCGTACCTATCCCTGGTCCCAGACCGAAACCCTCTGGCGGGGCATCACCGGCAGCAGTCTGGCGGTCATCCCCGGCTGTGCCCATGCCGTGCACATGGAGGAGCCGGCACTCTTCAACCGTCTTGTCGAAAGGTTTCTTTCTCTGGTCTGAGCATGCCGATTTCTGGCAGTCTTTCGGGAAGGGAGCGCCAGAAACCACCTATCGACCTGCAGGCCAAATCCCCCAAATCGCCCCCTCCGCGACCTGCGATGGCCATATTTTTCCATTCTATTCAGATGGTTTTCGCAGTAGGCTGATGCACCGTGGACCAGACCAGAGAAGAGATTGCCGCACGTCACGCCCGGATATTCGACCTTCTCAGGGCCGAAAAGCTTGATCCGCGTCCGGGTGAAAGGGCTGCTGCCGCGGCGCGGCACTACCTTGACGACAGGACCGCGCACCGGATGATCGATGAGGCGGTTGCGTCGCTGCGCCGCCCCGCCCCGCCAACCGTCCGTGAAAGACGGGCGGTCAGCCTGTCCGATCTCTTCGGGAACCGTTCGTCCCGCTGACCTGCGACCTCTAGAAGAACGCCCCCGCGTCGAGCCCGACAGTGATCGCCCCGATCACGGCACCGGTGTCCGGGTCGGTCACGGCAAAGGACACCTGCCCCTGGTAAAGCTGCGTGCTTTCGTCAAGCTCGATCTCGTCGATAAAGACCGCGCCTGCGCCCTTCCCGAAGGTCTGCTGGAACTTCGCCTCGTCCCCCTGCCAGTAGTCCGAGGTCACACCGCTCGCGGCGACGTTCAACCCCTTGCCGTCCATGACAAACACCTCGGTGATCCGCCCGTCGGCAAGCGCGACGCGCTCTTTCAGAAACGCCGACAGGGGCGCGTTCAGAACACCGTCGATCATCGGTGATGACGCTTGCCCCACCTCTGCCCGCCAGGTGGTCTCGCGCGCGATGATCTCGTCCTCGGTCAGCGCCGCGGTCCGCAGGTTCTGCTGCCTGACCGCCGCGACGATCTGCGGGTCATTCACCCAGCGCATCAGGTCGTTATAGATATAGCTGGACATCTCCGGCGGCACATCGGCGGCCCGGACCATGGGCGCTGCCAGCACGGAAAGGGCGAAAAGCGTGGCTCTGATCATATTTCAATCCCCAAGACTGCATTCAGCCTGCCCATCGGCAAACCAGATGCAGCCTTAGCGCGCGCGCTTTAAAGTCGGGTAAATGACCTCAGTCCTCGGTCTCGCCGCGAAAGCCGGTGGCCACGACGAATTTCTCCGAACTGTCCGACCGGCTGGCCGGCGGCTTGATGTTGGCCACTTTGCGAAACCGCTGCTTGAGCAGCTTCTGCAGATCCCCCTCGGCCCCGCCCGCCAGCACCTTGGCGACAAAGGTGCCGCCCTCCTCCAGCACGTCGAAGGCGAAGTAGGCCGCCGCCTCGCAGAGCGCGATGATCCGCAGGTGATCCGTCTGCTTGTGCCCCGAGGACGCCGCCGCCATGTCCGACATCACCACATCGGCCTTGCCGCCCAGCCATTCCTTGACCTTGAGGTCCGCGTCGTCCTCCAGGAAATCGAGCTGGTGCAGCTCGCAGCCCGCGATGGGCTCCATCTCCTGCAGGTCGATGCCCAGGATCGTACCCTGCGCCTTGCCGCTCTTCTCGCCCAGTACATTGCAGCGTTTCACCGCCACCTGGCACCAGCCGCCCGGCGCCGCGCCCAGATCGACCACCCGCGCGCCGGGCACCAGGAACCGGTACTTGTCATCCAGCTCCATGATCTTGTAGGCCGCCCGGCCCCGATACCCTTCGGCCTTGGCGCGTTTCACGTAGGGGTCGTTGAGCTGCCGCTGCAGCCAGCGGGTCGAACTCAGCTTGCGGCCGCGGGCCGATTTGACCTTGACCTTCAGCTCGCGCTGGCCGCGCCCCGAGGTGTTCTTGCCGCTTGGTGTCTTGGCCATCTCAGGAGACCCCCTCTTGCAATACGCCGTCCGCGCTCATCTGTGCATAAAGCAGCCCTTCCCGGAGCCCCCGGTCCGCCACGCTCAGCCGGTCAGTGGGCCAGCAGCGCATGAGCGCCTGCAGGATCGCGGCCCCCGACATGATCAGCGCCGCCCGGTCCGAGCCGATGCGCGGGTCGGAGCGGCGTCCCGAAGGTCCCATGGCAAGATAGGAATGGATCACCTTGTCGATCTGGTCGGAGGTCATGCGCAGCCCGTCGATCTTGGTCCGGTCGTAGCGCTTAAGCCCCAGATGACTTGCTGCGACGGTCGTCACGGTGCCCGAGGTGCCGACGATCTGGAACCGTTCCTGCGGCTGCGCGGAATGATAGGGCGTGAAATCCGACAGATTTTCCTCGAAGTACCAGCTCATCAGCGCAAAGCGCGCCGCGTCGTCCTCCACATCGTTGAACTGATCCCGCAGCGTTGCCACCCCGAGCGGCACCGAGATCCAGTCGACCACCCGCGCCGCGGGCTCGTCCGACCGGGCCTGCTGGAACCCGTTGTGCAACCGCATGATGCTGCGCGCGCGGTCCTTCTTGGGCACCTTGGAGATGTCGATCCACACCAGCTCGGTCGAGCCTCCACCGATGTCCACGACCAGCAGATTTTCGGTCTTGCGGCTGACCAGCGGCGCGCAGGAAATCGCGGCAAGCTGGGCCTCTTCCTCGGGCGTGATGATGTCGAGCGTGAGGCCCGTCTCGCGCTGGATCCGGCGCATGAATTCCGCACCGTTCAGCGCCCGGCGGCATGCCTCGGTCGCGACCAGCCGCATGCGGGCGACCTTGTTGCGGCGGATTTTCTGCTGACAGATGCGAAGCGCCTGAATGGTGCGCGCCATTGATCCGCGCGACAAGCGCCCGGTCTTCTCGAGCCCCGACCCAAGCTGGACGGACTTCGAGAAACTGTCCACCACATGAAAACCGCTCCCTTTTGGCTGAGCGATCAACATACGGCAGCTATTTGTGCCCAGATCGAGGGCTGCATATAGCTCGGACGATCTGGACGGAACTGGCGCGGGGCTCAGAGCCGGTCGGTTGTCCTTATCGAGCGCGCCCGCACCTTTGGGACGCTGTGGCGCCATCTTTCGCGCCTTTCATTTCGAGTTGCCTTAAAGGTAGTCGCGGAACCGGCGTCACGCAAGCGTGAAGCTGTGCGACACCGCAAAATCAGCCGTCCGGATAGAGGCTCCGGTACCGGGCGATCCAAGCCGCGCTGGTCGCATTGGCCAGCTTGCGCACCCCGGGCGCGACCCCCGATGCCAGTGCCGGATCCTGCCCGATGAACGCGAGAACCAGCGCCAGCACCCCGTTCGGGTTCTCCGCCAGCGCCTCGTAGGTGATCCTCAGGGGCGTGATCCCCTCTGCGGCGAACCAGGCCTCCCAGGCCGCGTCATATCCTGCAAGCTCGAGCTTTCTTGCATGGATCGCCGCCGCGTCGAAGCCTTCCGGCTGCGTCGGCTCCAAGTGCTCCAGCGCGGACCCATCAGGTCGCTGGTGCCAGAACCCGGTCTGCTCCGCGCGAAGGTAGGACACGGCCTCGGCCAGCTTGTCGGCACGGGAAAGGTGGACAAAGCGCGTCGGTCCAAAGGCCGCATCGAATCCTGCCGGCGCGGAGGGCTGACCCGGATGGGCCCGGTCAAGCCACGCGCAGGCCAACCCCAGATCGGGGCCCATGACACGCATCCCAAAGACCGGCGTGTCACCACGCCCCTCCTTCCGCATGGCGTCGAAATAACGCTTCGTGAATTCCGGGTCTTGTGGATCCGCAGGCCCGGTGATCCCCCAGTCGTCACACCATTCCTGCAGGCTCTTTTCCCGAAAAAAGGAATCCGGCCTGCCCGCAACGCCGGTCCGTGCAAGCATGTCGCAAAGCAGGGTCGTCCCGCTGCGCGGATTGCTGCAGATCACATAGGCGGCGGCGGAATCGGTCATGCCCCGGTCTAGCGCGCGCCGGTCATCAAGACCATGCGGCACACCTCACGACGATGTTGAGAATTATGATGCCCCGGCCCTCTTAAAGCGCGCCTGAGGGCCTGCTATTTCACGAAGGTCGCGGATGACGCTCCGGTGGTCGAAAAACGCCACTGAATGGCGGGGCCCAGCCGTTAGACAGCGACGCAACAAGGACCCGAGGAATCACCCATGCCTGACGTCACAATCGTTTACTGGCGCGACATCCCGGCCCAGGTGATCGTAGGCAAGGGGCGCCGTGGCGCCAAGCGACAGCTGCCCGAGCGGTTCGAACAGGCCATCGACCGCGCCGCCATGAAGGTCGGCGCGCAGGATACCGACGCCTATCTCGCCGAATGGCGCAAGGCCGCGCCCTTCGAGGTCGATGGCGAGCCCGAGGCGGTGGCCGATGCCGAGGCCGCACGCCTCGACGCAGCATACGACAAGGAGCGCATCAAGGCGCTGATCGCGAACGACGGTTGGGCCTGAGGCCCGCACTACATGATAAAGGACAAGATCATGGCACTGTTGAACTTCCGCCGCAAAGAGGCACCGGCCGAGACCACCTCCTCCCCCGAGGTCGATGCGTTCCTCAAGGACTATTCGATCGAGGTCATGCCCCGGACGGCCGAAAAGGTGGAAGACTTCACCGCGCTCCTGCCCTCTGGCACGCGCGTCTACATCGCCCATATCGAGGGCACGCCGATCGAGGACATGGTCGCCACCGCCAGGCGCCTGAATGCCGACGGCTACAGGGTCATGCCGCACTTCCCGGCGCGCATCATCAAGGACCGCGCGACGCTTGCCAACTGGATTGCCATGTACCAGGGCGAGGCGGACGTGAAACAGGCGCTTCTGCTGGCCGGTGGCGTGTCCGAGCCCCATGGCGATTTCAGCGACTCCATGCAGCTGATGGAAACCGGCCTCTTTGACGAGGCGGGTTTCGAGCGTCTCCACGTAGCAGGCCACCCCGAGGGCAACCGCGACATCGACACCGACGGCAGCCGCCGCAATGTCGACGCGGCACTCAAGTGGAAGAACGATTTCCAGACCCGCACAGACGCAAAGATGGCCATCGCCACCCAGTTCGCCTTCGACGCGCAGCCGATCATCGCCTGGGCTGACAGCCTCAAGAACGCGGGCATCACCTTGCCCGTTCACATCGGCATCGCCGGTCCCGCGAAATTGCAGACCCTAATCAAGTTCGCCATCGCCTGCGGCGTCGGTCCCTCGCTCAAGGTCCTGCAGAAGCGCGCCATGGACGTGACCAAGCTTCTCCTGCCCTATGAGCCGACGGAGGTGATCCAGCAGCTTGCCCTGCACAAGGCGGCCAACCCGGATTTCAACATCACCAACGTCCACTTCTTCCCGCTTGGCGGCATCAAGACCAATGCCACCTGGGCCATCGAAAACGGCGGCGCTTCCACCGTCCCCGCAAACCCATCCTGAGAGAGCAGCACATGACCCGCACCATCGTCGAATCCAAAACCAAAACCGCCGTCATTGGCTTTGACGAGCCTTTCTGCGTGATCGGTGAGCGGATCAATCCCACAGGCCGCAAGGTCCTGTCCGAGGAACTGGAGCGCGGCGATTTCTCCCGCGTGGAGGCGGATGCCGTTGCACAGGCCAATGCCGGTGCCACCGTGCTCGACGTCAACTCCGGTGCCGTTTTCTCGAACAAGATGGCAGAGGACCCGCGCTACGCCGACAACAATTTCGTCGAGCCGATGTTGATGCCCGAGCTGATCAAGCGTGTGCAGGCGGTCACCGACCTGCCGATCTGCATCGACAGCTCCGTCCCGGGCGCGCTTGAGGCGGGGCTCGAAGCCTGCGAGGGCCGTCCCCTGCTGAACTCTGTCACGGGCGAGGAAGAGCGCCTTGAGCAGGTTCTCCCGCTGGTCAAGAAGTACAACGTGCCGGTCGTCGCGATCTCCAACGACGACACCGGCATTTCCGAGGACCCCGACGTTCGTTTCGCCGTAGCCAAGAAGATCGTCGAGCGTGCCGCAGACCACGGCATCCCGTCCCATGACATCGTGGTCGACCCGCTCGTCATGCCCATCGGTGCCATGGCCACGGCGGGCCACCAGGTCTTCACCCTCGTCCGCCGCCTGCGCGAGGAACTGGGCGTGAACACCACCTGCGGTGCCTCCAACATCTCCTTCGGCTTGCCGAACCGTCATGGCATCAACAACGCCTTCCTGCCCATGGCCATGGGCGCGGGCATGACCTCGGCCATCATGAACCCCGTGGCCCTGCCGGTGACCGCCGCGAAGATCGCCGAGAAGAAGGCGGAACTGGCAGCACTTGGCTTTGTACTGCCTGAGGGCATGGACGACGAAGCCTTTGTCCAGCTGTTCGGCATGGGCTCGACCAGACCGCGCCCGGGCAAGGAGATGGAAGCCATTCGCGCCGCCAACTTCCTCTTTGACCGTGACCCGCACGGCGGCGAATGGATCAAGTTCAACAAGGTGGCCCCCAAGGCCGGCCAGGAAGGCCGCGGCCGCGCGGGCCGCACTGGCGGCCGACGCCGCAGCGCCTGAGACCGCGCCACATCGACAAATGACAGGCCCTGCCAATGGCGGGGCCTTTTTCTTGGGCCGTCCCGCCGGAAAATGCCCATGGCCGCGCCGGCGGTAACGCGGAATTAACAGACCGCCCCCTAGAACCTGCGCATTCAATCAGATGCGGAGTGTTCACATGCCCCCTGCCCGATTTCACCCTGCGGTGATCTGCCATGGCTGACCCGGTCGTCCTGGAAGGAAAGCTCGACCTCGCAACCGTGTCCGCTCTGCACGCGACGCTGGGCGCGCGGCTGGATGACGACATCACACTGGATTTCGCCAAGGTCACGCAGATCGGCGCATTGTGCCTGCAGGTCTGCCTTGCCGCCGCCCGCGCGGCAAGGGCGGCGGGCAAGGTTGTTTCGGTGATCAACCTCCCCGATCCCGTCGCAACGCAACTGGCCTGCATGGGCTTCGACGCGGAAAGACTGGCGGAGGGCGCGGCATGACCCTCGAAATCCTCGCGGTGGACGACAGCCGCACGATGCGCGACATGATCCGCCTTGCGCTCATGCCCTCGGGCTTCACCGTGCACACCGCCGACGATGGCGTTCATGGCATCGAGGTGCTCAGCACCATCGAACCCGATGCCATCATCACCGACATCAACATGCCGCGGATGGACGGTTTCGGTTTCATCGACGCGGTGCGCGAACAGGAAAAGCACCGCGCCACCCCGATCCTCGTCCTCACGACCGAGGCCGCGCCGGAGCTCAAGAAACGCGCCCGCGACGCAGGCGCCACAGGCTGGATCGTCAAGCCTTTCGATCCGGCCAAGCTGGTCAAGGCGTTGCAGATGGTGGCAGGCTAGGAGCGCGCGATGAGCACCGACCCGATGGCAGAAATTCGCGCCTCCTTCTTCATCGAATGCGAGGAGCTTCTCGAGGCCCTGCAAGACGGCCTGCAGATGATGGACGACGGCGAGGACGATCCCGAGACCATCAATGTCGTCTTCCGTGCGGTTCATTCCATAAAGGGCGGTGCCGGTGCCTTCGGGCTTGAGGCGCTGGTCCGCTTCGCCCACCGCTACGAAACCGTTCTCGACGAGGTGCGCGCCGGTCGCCTGCAGGTGGAGCCCGAGGCGCTCAAGGTTTTCTTCTAGGCCGCCGACCACCTGTCGGATCTCGTCCGCATCAGCCGGGACGAGGCGGGGCTGCCGACCGAGGAAACGGCCCGCCTCATCGAGGCGCTCAATGCCTTCCTCGGCGACGACGCCGGTGCCGAGGAGGAACCGGATGAACAGATCGACTTCCAGCCCATGGGCCTCGCCCTGGACCTTGATCTCTCCGACGAGGATACGCCCGAAGGGGAGCCCACGCCGCTTTCCCTCGACGATCTGCCCCCGCCTCCGGATTTTGGCCCGGCCGCTGAGGATATGGTTGCCACCTACACCATCCGTTTTGTCCTGTGTGGATGGCTCCTGCAAAGCAAGACATTTTTGAAGTGATCGGCCTTTTGTCAGAAGCGGTCTTGTGTCC
>NZ_JBFNXX010000259.1:0-237 GCF_040811725.1 Sulfitobacter sediminis | reverse complement strand
AGGGGGGCCCCGCCGAAAAGGACACCCCCGCACGTAAAAACAAAAAGCCCCCCCACCAACCCCCCCCAAACAACCACCAAAAACCCCCCCAAAAAAAAAAAAAAACCCCCCCCCCCCCAAAAAAAAAAAAAAAAATATAAAAAAAAAAAAAAAAAAAAAAAAATAAAATTAAAAAAAATAGACAAAAGAAACACAAAGAGGTGCAAAACAAAAAAAACAAATCGACGCCCAACAAAT
>NZ_JBFNXX010000258.1:0-237 GCF_040811725.1 Sulfitobacter sediminis | reverse complement strand
TGTGGGGCTCTAGTGGCAGTAAGTCGATCTGGGGGGCTGGGACCTCAGGGGTTTTGCGGGTGGGGTCAAGATCGATCTGCGTCGTCAGGCATTCGTGGGCCCTCTAGCTGGCATGTTTGGCGGCGTCGGCGGGGGGGACGCCCGCGCCGCGGATCGCCCTGTGCAGGGCCTTGCCTGGCAGCAGGAGCCGGTGGATGTAGCAGGGCAGCTGGGCCCGGGGGCGGTTGCCCCGGCCGG
>NZ_JBFNXX010000257.1:0-238 GCF_040811725.1 Sulfitobacter sediminis | reverse complement strand
CCCCCGTGCCGGTGCTTGGGGGCGTGGGGCGTGGCGGTCTGTGCCGCCCCGCGGGCGGGGTGGGGGGGAGCGGCCGGTGGTCGGGGCTCTGGTTGTGGCCGCGCCCCCCCCGCCCCCCCCCCCCCCCCCGCCACCCCCCCCCCCCCCCCGCCCGCCCGCCCGGGCCCCCCCCCACGCCCAGCACACCCAGCCCCGCCCCCCCTCCCCGCCCCCAGGCGGGCCGGTCCCGTACCCTAAC
>NZ_JBFNXX010000256.1:0-237 GCF_040811725.1 Sulfitobacter sediminis | reverse complement strand
GGGCGCCCGCCCCCCCCCCCCCGCGCGCCCGCCCCCCCCCCCCCCCCCGCCCCCCGCCCCCCCCCCCGCCGCCCCCCCCCCCCCCCCCCCCACCCCCCACCCGCCCCCCCCCCCCCCCCCCCCCCCCCCCCCCCCCCCCCCCCCCCGCGCCCCCCCCCCCCCGCGCCCCGCCGCCCCCCCGCCCCCCCCCCCCCCCCACCCCGCCGCCCCCCGTCCCAGCCGCGCCTCCCGCACCGC
>NZ_JBFNXX010000255.1:0-237 GCF_040811725.1 Sulfitobacter sediminis | reverse complement strand
TTTTTTTTTGTTTTTTGTTGTTTTTTGTGTCTGTGGCTGGGGTTTCCTCCTTATTTCTTTCGCTGGTGTGTTTTTTTTTTTTTTTTTTTTTTTTTTGGGGGGGGGGGGGGGGGCGGGCGGCGGGCGCGCCGGCCGCCCCCCCCCCCCCCCCCCCCAACACCCCCCCCCCCCCCCCCCCCCCCCCCCCCCGGCGGCCCGCCCCACGGCCAGGGGAGGCGATAGGGGGGGGGGGTGGGG
>NZ_JBFNXX010000254.1:0-237 GCF_040811725.1 Sulfitobacter sediminis | reverse complement strand
GCACGAAGGGGTCCGGCTCTGGCGGCACCATGGGCAGCCGTTCCGGTGGCACCAAGGGGTCCGGCTCGGGCGGGACGAATGGCAGCGGCTCCGGTGGCACGAAGGGCAGCGGCTCTGGCGGCACCAAGGGCAGCGGCTCCGGTGGGACCAAGGGGTCCGGCTCTGGCGGTACCATGGGCAGCGGGTCCGGTGGCACGAAGGGCTCCGGCTCTGGCGGTCCCATGGGCCGCGGCTCCG
>NZ_JBFNXX010000253.1:0-238 GCF_040811725.1 Sulfitobacter sediminis | reverse complement strand
GGGGTTTTTTTTGTTTGTTGTTTTTTTTTTGGGTTTCTTTAGTTCACATTTTTTTTTTTATGGCTGGGGGGGGGTGGGCTTTTTTTGGTTTTTTTTTTTTTTTTTTGTGTTGGTGTTTTTTTTTTTGTGTAATTATGTTGGTTTTTGGGGGGGGGTGCCTACGCGGCGGTTGTGGCGCGGATTAAATAAAAAGATTTGGGTCTTATAATGGCCCGCCCCTGTTGGGTTGGGGGCCCCC
>NZ_JBFNXX010000252.1:0-238 GCF_040811725.1 Sulfitobacter sediminis | reverse complement strand
GGGGCGGCGTGGTCTGTGGCTGCGTGGGCCGGTTGTTGGCTGTTCGGCTTCCCTGCCAGCGACCCTGACGCCCGCCCCCGGCCCCCCCCCCCCCGCGGGGGGGGGGCGGGGGGGCCCCGGCGCCCCCCCCCCCCCCCCCCCCCCCGCCCGCAGCCCCCCCCCCCCCCCCCCCCCCCCCCCCCCCCCCGCCCCCCCCCCACCAGGGGGCCGCGCTGGAGGTCAAACCGCTCGACTGGGG
>NZ_JBFNXX010000251.1:0-238 GCF_040811725.1 Sulfitobacter sediminis | reverse complement strand
AGGAGGCGGTCGAGGCCGATAATGCGTTAGAGGTGGGCGAAGAGCATCTCTACCTACTTTCTCGCGTAGCTGGAGGCGACATAGGCATCTGTCGTCGCGATATCCCGTGCTTTTTGTCGGGCGTCTTCATGCCTGGATCGGGCGATCTTCCGGGTCACCAGTTTCGGCGTGCATCGGGGATTCAGCGGACACGCCGCGCAATCCTGTAACCGGGCTTAGTAATACTATAATCCAACCT